>NZ_JAQYZY010000039.1:0-258905 GCF_028640825.1 Pseudomonas sp. LA5 | reverse complement strand
GGGACGAGCGGTTATTCGTGGACGATGCGCGAGTGATCGCGGGTGTCCTTCATGAAGACGTAGACCAGCAGCGAGCAGGCGATGCAGCCGGTCACGTACCAGTAGTAGCCGCTCTCCATGCCGATGCTCTTGAACCACAGCGCCAGGTATTCGGCGGTGCCGCCGAAGATGGACACGGTCAGGGCATAGGGCAGGCCGACGCCCAGGGCGCGGATCTCGGTGGGGAACAGCTCGGCCTTCACCACGGCGTTGATCGAGGTGTAGAAGCTGACGATCACCAGCGCCACCATGATCAGGCCGAAGGCGCCCCACCAGGAGGTGACGCTACCCAGGGCGGTCAGGATCGGATAGGTGAACAGGGTGCCGAGCACGCCGAAGGCGATCAGCACCGGGCGCCGGCCGACGCGGTCGGAGAGGGCGCCGACAACGGGCTGCAGCAGCATGAACAGGAACAGCGTCGCCGCCGAGATGGAGGTGGCGTCGGTCTTGCTCATGCCCACCGAGTTGACCAGGTACTTCTGCATGTAGGTGGTGTAGGTGTAGAAGGCCAGGGTGCCACCCATGGTCAGGCCGACCACGGTGAGGAATTCCTTGGGGTGGCGCGCCAGGGTGCGCATCAGGGATTCCTTGGGCTTCTCGGCCTTCTTGAAGGAGCTGGTCTCTTCCATGCCGCGGCGCAGGTAGAGCGCGGTCACGGCGCAGGCGGCGCCGATCAGGAAGGGAATGCGCCAGCCCCAGCTCTCCAGCTGTTCGACGGTCAGGGTCTGCTGCAGCACGATCAGGGTGGCCAGGGCCAGCAGCTGGCCGGAGATCAGGGTGACGTACTGGAAGCTGGAGTAGAAGCCACGGCTTTCCTTGGTCGCCATCTCGCTCAGGTAGGTGGCGGAGGTGCCGTATTCACCGCCCACCGAGAGGCCCTGCAGCAGCCGCGCCAGCACCAGCATGATGGGGGCGGCGACGCCGATGGTGGTATAGCTGGGGGTGAGGGCGATGATCAAGGAGCCTGCGCACATCATGATCACCGAGACCATCAGCGCGGACTTGCGGCCGGCCTTGTCGGCATAGAGGCCCATCAGCCAGCCGCCGATGGGGCGCATGAGAAAGCCCACGGCAAAGATAGCGGCGACGTTGAGCAGCTGGGCGGTCTGGTCGCCCTTGGGAAAGAACGCCTTGGCGAAATACAGCGAGAAGGCGGCGTAGACGTACCAGTCGTACCATTCGACCAGATTGCCGACGGAACCGCTGAAGATGGACTTGATGCGCTGCGAGGTGGTCTTGGGCGCGGTCTGGCCGGCCGCGAGGGTAGCGGTGCTATCCACAGGGGTGTTCCTCTTGTCGTTGTTATTAGGGCGCTCGGGGCGTCGACAAGGGCTATAGCAGGGCGCGTGCCAGGTCGCGAAGCCGCATTCTGACTGGGTTTTGCCGGGGCGGATCGGCGAAAGATCGCCGAAAGCCGGTGGGCAATGAGCGGATTTCCGCCGATGGCGCCTCAGTCGTCGTCGCGAAAGTCGGCGCGCACCAGGCCATGGCGTTGCATCTTCTCGTTGAGGGTGCGCCGCGGCAGCTGCAACTCGTCCATCACCGCCTTGATCTCGCCGCCGTGGCGGGCCAGGGCGGCGCGCAGGCACTGGGCCTCGAAGGCTTCCAACTGATCGGCCAGGGAATGGCCCTGGGCCGCGGCCGGCGTGCCCAGGCCGAGCACCTCGCGTTCGGCGGCGTTGGCCAGTTCCCGGACGTTGCCCGGCCAGCCGTGACCCAGCAGCTGGGCCAGCCGCGCCGCGCCGGGCGGGGTGACCGGGCGCCCCAGGCGGGCGCCGGCCTCGGCGAGGAAGTGATCGAACAGCAGCGGGATGTCTTCGCGTCGCGCCCGCAGCGGCGGCAGGTGCAGTTCGGCGACATTGAGGCGATAGGCCAGGTCTTCGCGAAAGCGCCCGGCGCGCGCCTCTTCCAGCAGATCCGGCTTGGTGGCGGCGACGATGCGCAGGTCCAGGGCGATGCTCTGGTTGGAGCCGAGGCGCTCCAGGCGCTGCTCCTGCAACACCCGCAAGAGCTTGACCTGCTGCGCCAGGGGCATGCTCTCGATCTCGTCGAGAAACAGGGTGCCGCCGTTGGCGTATTCTAGCTTGCCGATGCGCTTGCCCTGGGCACCGGTGAAGGCGCCGCTCTCGTGGCCGAACAATTCGCTTTCGAACAGTTGCTCGGGGATGGCCGCGCAATTGAGCGCGACGAAGGCCTTGCCGGCCCGGGGACCGAAGTCGTGCAGGCAACGGGCGACCAGTTCCTTGCCGCTGCCGGTCTCGCCGCGCAAGAGCACGTTGACCGGGGTCGGTGCCAGGTCGAGGATCTGCTGGCGCAGGCGGACGATGCCGGGCGAGACGCCGAGCAGCCGACGGGCGAGGGCGCTCTGGTCGTCGACCCGGCGGTGCAGCTGGCGGTTCTCCAGCACCAGCCGACGCTTTTCCAGGGCGCGGCCGAGATCGCCGAGCAGTGCCTCGGGGCTGAAGGGCTTTTCCAGGAAATCGTAGGCGCCCTGACGCATGGCGCTGACCGCCAGGGCGACGTCGCCATGGGCGGTGAGCAGGATCACCGGCAGGTCGGGATCCAGCGCCTGCAGCCGGTCCAGCAGGGCCAGGCCGTCCATGCCGGGCATGCGCACGTCGCTGACCACCACGCCGGCGAAATCCGGCGTCACGGCCGCCAGGCAGTCTTCGGCGCGGGCGAACAGCCGCACCTGATGCCCCGACAGCTCCAGCCACTGGCGCACCGCTTCGCGGATGCTGGCTTCGTCGTCGACCAGATAGACCTGGGCTTGCATGGGGGCGTCCTCTCGCGGCCGGTGCGCCGCTACCTTGCCCTAAGGCTGGCGAGTGGTCGAGTCCCTAGCCGGGGCCCGGCAGTACCGGCAGACCCAGACGGGCGCAGGCGCCGCCTTCGGGGCGATTGCCCAGTTCGATGCGTCCGCCCAGGTGCTGGGCGACGGTCTGGACGATGGACAGCCCCAGGCCGGCGCCATTGGCCGCGCCGCTGCTGTAGAAGCGTTCGAACAGCCGCGGCAGGATCTCCACTGGAATGCCGGGGCCCTGGTCGAGGATCTGGATCTCGGCCCAGCCGGCGCTCATCTCCAGCCGCACGCGGATCTCGCCGCCGGGGGGCGAGACATTGACCGCGTTGGTCAGCAGATTCTGCAGGGCGATGCCCAGCATGGCGCTGTCGCCGTGGACCTGCACATGGGTGGCTTCGGCGTCGAGGCTGAGGTCCAGGCCCTTGTCGAGAATCCAGGGGCCCAGCTCCTCCAGGGTGGCACTGAGGGCGGTGCGCAGGTCGAAGCGCTGTTCGGCGCTCCAGCTCGGCCGGGGTTCCAGCCGGGCCAGGATCAGCAGCTGGTTGACCACCCGGGTCAGCCGATCAGTACCGCTGACGACGAATTTCAGCGCCTCGTCGCGGGCCGCCGCGGTCTGCGCGGACAGGGCGTTCTGCGCATGCAGGCGCAGCACCGCCAGGGGCGTGCGCAGTTCGTGGGCGGCGTCGGCGATGAAGCGGCGTTCGCGCTGCAGCAGTTGTTCGATCTGCAGCAGCAGGCGATTGAGCGCCGCCTGCATGGGTTCCAGTTCGCGCGGCAGGGGATCGAGCTGCAGCGGTTGCAGGGATTCCGGATCGCGGTGGCGGATCAGCCCGGCCATGCGCCGCAGCGGCCGCAGGCCCCAGCCGATGGCCAGCCAGGCCAGCAGCGACAGCAGCACCAGGCCGATCAGGTGCGGGGTGAGGGTATGGCGCAGGATGCGGCGGACCAGATCGGCGCGGACTTCTTCGCGCTCGCCGACCCAGAGCATCAGGTCGTGCTCGGGATCGGGCAGCAGAAAGCCATACCAGGCCTCGCCCTCCAGGGTCTGTTCGGTGAAACCCGGGGTCGTCGGCATGCTGAAGATGGGCGCGCTGGGCGAGCGCATCAGGGGCGCGCCGTGCGCGTTCCAGGCCTGGAAGGCCATCTTGGCCTCGTATCTGTGGCCATAGGGACTCTCCGTTGCTTCGGCTAGGGCCTGGGTGACACTGGCGTGCAGCGCCAGGCGGCCTTCGCCACGGGGGGCGGCACGCAGCATGCCCTGCAGGATGCGCGCGCTCTGGGCCAGCTGGGCATCGTAGATCTCGCCGATCTCGCGCTGGCTGTCGTGGACGTTGGTCAGGGCGATCAGCAGGGTGCCGATCAGCAGCAGCGAAAGCACCAGGCCGACGGTGCGGCGGCGGATGGAGGTCATGGGCACTCGAGGCGGTAACCGATGCCCCTGACCGTGCGGATCAGGTCGGCGCGCAACTTCTTGCGCAGGTTGTAGATGTGGACTTCCAGGGTGTTGCTTTCCACCCCCTCGTCCCAGCCGTAGAGCAGCCCCATGAGGCGATCGCGGCTGAAGATCTTGCCCGGATTGGCCAGCAATTCGTGCAGCAGCTGGTATTCGCGCGGAGTGAGGTTGACCGGCTGACCGTCGAAGGTGACCCGGCGGGTGGCCGGGTCGAGGGCGATGCCGCCACCTTCGAGCTGGATCTGCGAGGGGCCGTTGCGCCGCCGCAGGAGGGCGCGCAGGCGGGCCTTGAGTTCCTTGATGTCGAAGGGCTTGACCAGGTAGTCGTCGGCACCGGCGTCGAGGCCGGCGACCCGGTCTTCGGTGTCGTCGCGGGCGGTGAGGATCAGCACCGGGGTGGTCAGGCCGTTGGCGCGGCTCTGGCGCAGCACCTGGATGCCGTCCAGGCGCGGCAGGCCGAGATCCAGCACCACCAGGTCGAAGCCCTCTTCGCGCAGCGCGTGGACGGCGCTTTCGCCGTCCTTGAGCCAGTCCAGGGTATAGCCCTCTTCCCGCAGACTGGTGCGGATGCCCTCGCCGAGGTCGGGATCGTCTTCGATCAGCAGCACGCGCATGGGGGCCTCGTCACTTCAGCTTCTGGTCGACGTCCTTGAGTAGCGCGGCGATTTCGCCCCGCCGTCCCTGGTCGGCCAGTTCGCGTCCGGGGCGGGGCGCGGCCTGCTGCGCCTTGAGCAGGGCGGCGCGGGCTTCGGCATAGCGCTTCTGGCGATACAGGTGGTCGCCCCAGAAGTATAGGGTATCGATACCGTTGGGGTTGAGGGCGAGGGCCTGCTGCAGCAGACGATCGGCTTCGCTGGCGTCACCGAAGGCGATCGGCCAGCCGGGAACCCGGTCGTAGAGGGCGGCGAGACTGGTGTAGGCGGACCCCTGCAGCGCCGTGGGATCGAGCTTGAGCGCCTGTTCCAGGTCGGTGCGGGCTTCCTTGACCTTGCTCAGCGCACCCAGTCCGCCCTGGGCGCCGGCCCAGCTGCTGAGCACGATGCCCTGCCAGATCAGCGCCGGGGCCGACTGGGGGGCGGCCTGGGTGAAGGCGCGGGCCTCGCCGGCCAGCTGTTCGAAGGCGGCGGGCTTTTCGGTGCTGGGCAGGCGGTACTGGATCTCGGCCCAGCGCTGCTGGATCTGCGCCAGGCGCTGGCCATCGTCGGCCAGGGCGAAGGGGCTGGCAAGCAGGGCGGCGAGCAGCAGGCCGAGGGCCTTGCGTGGGGACGTCATGGGTGTTTCTCCGGAGCGAAGGCGGGATCGATGAAGCGGCGGATCACCGGCAGCTGGCGGCGCAGGGCGCGATCCACCAGGCCGGGCAGCAGGCCGTTGAGACGGACGAAGAGCTTTTCCGGCCAGCCGAGATAGAGCTCCTGGCGATCCTCGACCAGCGCGCGGATCACCGCGCCGGCGACCATGGCGGGCTCGTCCACCTGGCTCTTGAGCGCCTGGTTCACGGCCATGGCCGCCGGACTGTTCATCGCCGTGCGGGTGGCGCGGGGCGCCACGTAGAGCACCCGGATGCGGGTATCGGCCAACTCCCGGCGCAGGGCCTGGGTGAAGCCGCGCAGGGCGAACTTGCTGGCGCAATAGGGCGCATAGCCGGGATAGCCGATGGAGCCCAGGGTGGAGCCGACATGGGCGATCACCGCCCGTGGCTGGCGGCGCAGCAGCGGCAGCAGCAGACGGGTCAGCTGGATGGCCGCGCCGATGTTGATCGCCAGCAGGTTGTCGATGGCATCTTCGTCGAGGGCTTCGAGCAGGGCGAAGCTGTTGCTGCCGGCGGCGTTGAGCAGCACGTTGACGCCCTGGCCGCGACTGGCCTCGGCCAGGACCGCCTGGCGATCGGCCCGGCGGGTGAGGTCGGCGTCGAGCAGGCGCAGCCGGCCGCCCAGGCGCTCGGCCAGGGGTTGCAGGGCACGGGTGTCACGGGCCACCGCCAGCACCTGGGCGCCGCCGGCGCAGAGTTGTTCCACCAGCGGCAGGCCGATGCCGCCGCTGGCCCCGGTCAGCAGGATGCGGCAGTCAGGCAGCTGCATGGCGCTGCTCCGGTTGCTGCCCGGCGCCGGGCAGGGCGCGGAACATGTCGGCATAGAGGCGATAGACCACCTTGGACACACGGATCACCGCGGCCTGGTCGGCCGGATCGTCCAGGCGATCCATCAGCTGGCGATAGGTCGCCATGTGTTCCTGGTCGAGGCTGCCGTGGGAATCCAGGTAGCTGAAGGCGGTAGCCGGCAGGCCCAGCTGGCCGCGGATGGCGCCGGCCGCCTGGGTGGCCAGGGCGATGCTGGTGCCTTCGAGCACATTGACCATGCCGAACAGGCCGACCGGGTTGTCGCGGGCGATGAAGTCGTAGAGATAGGCCACCATCAGCTCGATGGACAACTCGGGGCGGCTGGCGCGCACGGCCTCGGCGTCGCCGCCGCAGGCGGCGATGTCATTGAGGATCCACTGATCGTGGCCGTATTCCTCCTCGATGTATTCGCAGACCGCGCCGCGCAGCCATTCCAGCCGCGCCGGCAGGCGGGCGCCGCAGGCCATCATCAGCGGCGCGGTGTGGCGGACGTGGTGATAGGCCTGGCCGAGAAAGGCGATATAGCTCTCCAGGGCGACGTCACCGCTCAGGGCGGCACGGATGATGGGCACCTCGAACAGCGCCTGGCGTTCCGCGGCGGTTTCGGCTTGCAGGGTGGCGAAGAAACTCATGCTTGTATCTCCAGAAGGTCCGAGAGCAGGGCCGCGTGGTGCGCCTGGATGGCATCGCGGCGAAGGCGTCCGGTCGCGGTGAGCAGGCCGTTGGCGGGGGTGAAGGGTTCGGCAAGGCGGCGCCAGGCGCCGATGCGGGCGTAATCGGGCAGGCGCTGGTTGAGGCAGGCGACCTGATCGGCGAGAAAGCTGTCGGGCAGGTCCGGCTGGCGCGGCCAGAGCAGCGCCACCAGGTGCCGGGCGCCTTCGCCCTGGACATAGGCCTGGGCGATGGGTCCGCCCTGGGTGAGTTCGGCCTCGATCCAGCCCGGGTCGACGTTGCGTCCCGAGGCCAGGCTGAACTGGTGTTTCTTGCGCCCGCGCAGATAGAGGTAGCCGTCGGCGTCGAATTCGCCGAGATCGCCGGTGGCCACCTCGTCGGTGGCGCTGCCGGGCTCGCCCAGGTAGCCGGCGAAATCGACGCCGGCGGCCAGCACCTCGCCGTCGGCGGCCAGGCGCAGGCGGACGTGGGGCAGGGGCTGGCCGACGCTGCCCGGGCGGTTGGCGTCAGGGCGATTGAGGGCCACCACCGAGGCGCATTCCGACAGGCCATAGCCCTGGAACACCGGCAGGCCCAGGGCGCTGGCACGGGTCAGCAGCGCCGCGCTCAGCGGTGCCCCACCCACGGCGGCGAAGCGCAGCGGGTCCAGGCACAGCAGGCCACGCTCGCCCAGTTCCACGAGTCCCTGCAACAGCTGCGGCATGAGGATCAGACTGTGCGGCTGGCGCTGCTGCAGGCAGGCGGCCAGCTGTGCCCAGTCGATGCCGGCGGAACCGCTGACGCCCTGGTCGGTGCCCTTGAGCACCACCACCTCGGCACCGGCCAGCAGGGCGGCATAGACCCCGAGATTTTCCAGCAGGATGCCCAGCGACAGGAGCACCTGATGGCGCTGGGGCGCCAGCGGCCGGCTGGCGGCTTCCAGGCTGGCGGCCACCCGCAGCAGTTGCCCGGCCTTGAGGCAGACGCCCTTGGGCGTGCCGGTGGTGCCGGAGGTGTAGGTGAGCTTGGCGGTGTCTGCCGGCAACGGAGTGCGGGCCGCTGCCGGCCGCTGCCAGCCACCGGCGCCCGCGGTGAAGCCTGCCGCGGCCCATTCCGCGGTGCGCTCGGGGCGCCCCAGCAGGAGATCGGCGCCGCAGTCGCGCAGGACGTGGGCGCGCTGCGCGGGACTGAAGAAGTCCGGCAGGGTCACGCAGGGCAGCCCGGCGCGCAGGGCGGCCAGGTCCCAGGCCAGCAATTCGGGGCCGTTGGGCAGGTCCAGCGCCAGCCGCTGGATCTCGTGCTCGCGCAGCCAGGCGGCGCGGGCGGTGACCTCCTGCAGCAGCCGGGCATAGCTCCAGGTCTCGTGACTGCCGGTCAGCGCCGGCCGGTCGCCGTGCCAGGCGTGGCGTTCCAGGGTGGCGAAGAAATCGACGATGGAGCGGGCTTCAGGCGACATGGCAGTCTTCCTCGCCAAGGGTGGGAAGGCCCAGGCGGGCGAAGATGCCGGCCTGCAGCAGCTGGTGATAGCCCTGGTGGATGTCGCCGGCGCAGACCTGGGGATCGTTGGCGTAGTAGGAGCCCCAGCTCTCGCGTTCGGCGCCCAGGCAGGCCGGATCAGCCGCGCCCAGTACCTGGGGCGCCAGACCGAGGCGATGAAAGCTGTTGATCAGGCGGGTGGGGCCGGTGAAGGTGACCCAGCGCCGGCCGCTGCGGGCCAGCAGCCAGGTGGTGACGACGATCAGCAGGCGCGCCTGGCCAGGGCCCAGCGCCGCCAGATTGCCGACCTCCACCACCTCCGCGCGATCGATCGGCCGGCCGAGCGCCGCCGCCACGTGGGTCTCCACCGGCTGCGGCAGATAGCGTTCGAGAAACAGCGGCTGGTCGAGGGCGGGGCGGATGCCTACCGCCGCCTGCAGCTTGCCTTCGGCATCGCGCAGGGCGAGCAGCAGCGGCAGGAAGTGGCTGATGCGGGCGCCATGCTCCAGGGCGAAACGGGCGCCGATGAAGGCCTCGGTCGCCTGGCGACCGGGCGCCTCGAGCGGCTCCAGGCGGGCCAGCAGCGAACCGCTGCGATCGGCCAGGGTAAAACCTTGCGGGGACTGCCAAGTCACGTCGAGCATCGCGACCTCTCCAGGGGAATGCGAGGTGCAGTCTTGGCGGTCAAGCTGAAGGCAATCTGAAGCGCCGCTTCATCGCAGCTTCAGATTGCCTGGCTAGGGTCGCGCTCTGTATTCCCCGGCGGAGCCCTGCCATGTCCGAAGAAGAGACCCTTGCCGCCGCTCCCGAGGAGTCGGCCGACAGCCACTGGCCGCTGGTCCGGGTCCTCGCCGGCGTCCTCGCCAGCGCCCTGCTCGGTGGCGTCGGCCTGCCGCTCCTGGATGCCACCCACGGTCCCTGGGATGCGGCGACCCTGCTGGTGACCGGGCTGCTCGGCTGGGGCTTCGCCCTGCTGGTGACGCTCTGCGTGCGCTAGGCCGCTGACGCCGGCGCGGCCGGCAGCCGCAAGGCGAAGACCGCGCCCTCCACAGCGTTGCTGGCCGTCAGGCTGCCGCCCTGGGCCTGGACGATGGCCGAGGACACCGCCAGGCCCAGACCGAGGCCTTCGCCGACCGGCTTGGTGGTGAAGAAGGGATCGAACACCTGGTCGAGGTGCTCGGCGGCGATGCCGCCGCCGTTGTCGGCCACCTCCAGCACCCAGTGTTCGCCCTCCTGCGCGAGGCTGACCCGGACCTGCGGTCGGGGTCGCTCTGCCACGGCGTCCAGGGCGTTGCGCAGCAGGTTGACCAGCACCTGCTCCAGGCGGATGGGGTCGCCCAGCAGCCAGGCCGGACGCGGCAGCTCCAGGATCAGCTCCACGGCCAGCTCGGCGCGGCGCGCCTCCAGCAATTCCAGCGCCTGGTCCACCACCCGGGCCAGATCGACCCGTTCACGCAGACCGGCGGGGGTCTTGCGCGCATAGGTCTTGAGATGGCCGGTGAGACCGCTCATGCGGGTCAGCAGGCCATCGAGGCGTTCCAGGGCGGCGCGGGCTTCGTCCAGCCGACCGTGATCCAGCAGCAGGCGCAGACTCGCCAGGTGCATGCGCTGGGCGGTGAGCGGCTGGTTGAGTTCATGCACCAGGGCCGCCGACATCTGCCCCAGGGCGGCCAGCTTGGCGGCCTGCACCAGGCCGTCCTGGGCGGTGCGGAGTTCCGCGGTGCGGGCCTCCACCAGTTGCTCCAGCTCCAGGCGACTGCGCTGGCGCAGGCGCTGCAGGCGGCGCCGTTGCGCCCACAGGAGACCGGCGCAGACCAGCAGCAGCCAGGCGCAGGCGGCGGCCAGCGCCGCGCCCGGGCCGCCACCCTGCAGGTCGCGGGTGGGCCGCAGCAGGTGCAGGGTCCAGCCTTCGCTGGGCAGCGGCAGGCTGTCCCAGAGGTAGTCGGCGCTGCCTTCGGGAGCCTCGATGTGGGCTACATGGCGCTGCTCGCCGAGCACTAGCTGCTGGCGATAGGGCAGGGGTTGCAGGGTGCGCCTGTCGTACTGGCGGGTGGTGGCCAGTTCGGCGCGCTCGGCTGGGGTCAGCTCGCGCAGCAGGCGATAGCGCCAGGCCGGGCGATTGGCGGCAAAGACCACGCCGCGCGCATCGCTCACCAGCAGGACCTCGGGATGCTCGCCCCAGCGGGCCTCGATGGCGGGGAATTCCAGCTTGACCACCACCGCGCCGAGAAAGCGCCCCTGGGCGTCCAGCACCGCATGGGAGAGGAAATAGCCGGGAATGCCGGTGGTGACCCCCACGGCATAGAAGCGGCCGCTGCCGCCGGCGAGGGTCTCGCGAAAATAGGGCCGGAAGCCGTAGTTGTGGCCGACATAGCTGGTGGGCAGCCGCCAGTTGCTGGCGCCGATGGCCAGGCCGCTGCGATCCAGCAGCTCCAGGGTCGAGGACTGGGCGGCGGTATTGAGTCTTTCCAGCTTGAGATTGAGGCGCTCGGTGGCGGCGGCATCGGGCGGGGTGGTGAGCGCGGCGATCAGCTCCGGGTCCTGGGCCAGCACCGTTGGCAGGGCGCGAAAGCGGTCGATCAGGGTCTGCAGGCCGCTGGCATGCAGGCGCAGCTGTTCCTGGCCGAGCAGACTGGCCTCGGCCAGGCTCGCCTGTTCGGCGCGATGCCAGGCCTGGCTGCCCAGCAGCAGGCAGCCGAGCAGGGCGAGCAGCAGGACCGGCAGCAGGCGCAGGGCTGGAGGCATGACAGGGAACCGTGACCGGGATGGCCGGACGATAGCACGGCGGGGAGGGGACGGCTCAGGCCGAGGCGGCGGTGCGCTGGGCGATCTGTTCGGGCTGGAAATCGCAGGTGAAGCAGCTGCCCTCGCCGGGCACGCTGTGGATGTCCAGGCCGCCGCGATGGCGGATCAGCACGTGCTTGACGATGGCCAGGCCCAGGCCCGTCCCGCCGGTGCTGGAGGCGCGGCTGGCGTCGAGGCGATAGAAGCGCTCGGTCAGACGCGGCAGGTGGCGGGCGTCGATGCCGGGTCCGTTGTCCTGCACCGCGACGTGGGCGCCTTCGGCGTCCTGCCAGGCGCGCACCCGCACCTCGCCGCCCCCGGGGCTGTACTTGACGGCATTGAACACCAGGTTGGAAAAGCAGCTGCGCAATTCGGTCTCGCTGCCCAGCAGCGCCAGGCCCGGTTCGCACTCCAGGCTCAGGCGGTGGCCCACGGCGCCGGACAGGGCGCGGCCATCCTGCAAGATGGAGGCGAGCAGCGGCTCCAGCACCACCGGGCGGTTGTCGGCGGGATAGTCGGTGGCTTCCAGGCGCGCCAGCAGCAGCAGGTCGTCGATGGTGTGCTGCATGCGTCCGGCCTGCTGCTGCATCTGCCCCAGCGCCCGCCGCCAGCGCGGGGTGGCGTGGTCGGCGTTGTCCAGCAGGGTCTCCAGGTAGCCGGTGATGACCGTCAGCGGGGTGCGCAATTCATGGGAGACGTTGGCGACGAAATCCTTGCGCATCTGTTCCAGCTGGTGGAGGCGGGTCACGTCGCGCACCAGCAGCAGCCGATCGCCCTCGCCGAAGCGGGTGACCAGGATGTGCAGGTATTCATCGTCGTTGAGCGGCGAGGCCAGTTCCAGCGGCTCGCCGTAGTCGCCACCGAGAAAGTAGTCGGAAAAGCGCGGGTGGCGCACCAGGTTGGTGATGGGCTGGCCGAGGTCCTGGGGCTGGCGCAGGCCGAGCAGGGTTTCCGCGGCGCGATTCCACCACTCCAGGTTGCCGTGGCGATCCACCAGGATGATGGCGTCGCGCAGGGCCTCGGTGGAGGCCTGGGCGCGGCCGATGACGGCGAGCAATTCCTCGCGCTGACGCTGTTCGTGGCGCTGGCGGCGATAGAGCCGGTCGAGCACCTCGCCCCATAGCCCCTCGGCTTCCGGCGGCGCGCCCGGGGCCTCGCTCAGCAGCCAGGCGTGCAGGCGCAGCAGGTGCCTGAGGGTGACCGCCAGATAGACCGCCAGTCCCAGGGCCACCGCCAGACCGACATGGCCGAAGGGCCAGCCGGCCAAGGCGCAGCCGGCGACCACGGTCGCCAACTGGGTGGCCAGACGGGAGCGCCAGTTGATGTTCACGGCGGCGGTGATCCCGCGTCAGAGTTTGGTGGAAAAGCGATACCCGGTGCCACGCACCGTCTGTACCAGGTTCTCGTAGGTCTCGCCGAGGGCCTTGCGCAGGCGGCGGATGTGCACGTCCACGGTGCGCTCCTCGACATAGACGTTGCCGCCCCAGACCTGATCGAGCAGTTGGCCACGGGTGTAGGCGCGCTCCTGGTGGGTCATGAAGAACTGCAGCAGCCGGTACTCGGTGGGACCCATCTCGGCGGGGGCGCCGTCGATGGTCACCCGGTGGCTGATCGGATCGAGGATCAGGCCGTTGACCTCCAGCGGACCGTCGCTCTCCATGTGGCCGGTGCGGCGCAGCACGGCTTTCAGGCGCGCTACCAGCTCACGGGGCGAGAAGGGCTTGGTGATGTAGTCGTCGGCGCCGGTTTCCAGCCCCTGGACCTTGTTGTCCTCGTCGCCCTTGGCCGTGAGCATGATGATGGGGATGGCGTCGGTCAGCTCGTCGCGCTTGAGGCGGCGGGCCAGTTCCAGGCCGGAGGTGCCGGGCAGCATCCAGTCGAGCAGGATGAGATCGGGCTTGCGATCGACGATCAGGGCGTGGGCGTCCTTGCTGTTGTCCGCCTCCAGGCATTCATAGCCCGCCATTTCCAGGGCCACGGCGATCATCTCGCGAATGGGCGCCTCATCGTCGACGATCAGGATGGATTTACCCGTCATGGAGCGCTCTGCCTCTCGAGTCCTTGCAATGTGCCGTGCATTAGATAGCGCCAATATTGCAGCTATGTGACAAGGCTGTCATATCTAACTTATATCCCACAATATGGGATGACGTATCACATATTGAGATTTGCCCGCGAGGCTTCTAGAGTGAAGGCCATGAACGACAACAATTCCAACAAGGGTGAAGCGCCCAGCGGGGCCCAGGCACTGTTTCGCGGCCTGGCCGTGCTCGAGGCCGTGGCCGCCGGGGCCGACAGCCTGGCCCAGGTCGGCGCCGCCATCGGCTGCACCCGCAGCACCACCCATCGGCTGGTCGCCGCCCTGACCCAGGCCGGCTATCTGCGCCATGACGGCGGACGGCTGATCCTGGGCAGCCATCTCATCGCCCTCGGCTACCAAGCCCGCGAGCAACTGCCGCTGACCGGTGTGGCCCGGCCCCATCTGCAACGCCTGGCCCAGCACTGTGGCGACACCGTGCACCTCGGCGTGCGCGAGGGTGGCGACGTGCTCTATCTCGACAAGCTGCCGGGCAGCCGGGGGCTGGAGATGAGATCCCGGGTCGGCCTGCGCATGCCGCTGGCGCTGACCGGGGTCGGCAAGGCGCTGATGCTCGATCTCGCCGAGGGCGAGTGGGAGGCCCTCTACGGCGAAGGCGTGGCCCGGCGGACCGGCCAGCCCGGCCTGCGCGAGGACTTCCTGCCCTGGGCGGACTATTGCGCGCTGCTGCGGCGCCACGCCGCCGAGGGCTATGCCCTGGATCTGGAAGAGAACGAACTGGGCATCCGCTGCGTGGCCGCACCCATCCGCGGCGCCGACGGCGTCATCGTCGCGGCCCTGAGCGTCGCCAGTGCCATCCCCTACATGCCCGAGGCGCGGCTGCATGAACTGCAGCCCGAGGTCACCGCCTGCGCCCGGGCCATTTCCCGCGAACTCGGCTGGAGTCCCGCATGACCGCCACCCCGCACCTCATCGGCCTCGACTGGGGCACCTCGTCCCTGCGGGCCCAGCTGTTCGACGCCCAGGGCGCCGTGCTGGAAACCCGCAGCCGCCCCTGGGGCATCATGCATGTGCCGGATGGCGACTTCGCCGCGGCCTATCGCACCCTGGTGGGCGACTGGCGCGAGGCCCAGCCGGACCTGCCCGCCATCGCCTGCGGCATGGTCGGCAGCCGCGGTGGCTGGCGCGAGGTGCCCTATGCCGACTGCCCGGCCGACGTCCACAGCCTGGCCGCCGGCCTGCTGCGCCTGGACACCGGTTGCGGCGAGCTTCATCTGGTCCCCGGGGTGATGCAGCGCGGCGCCTTGCCCAACGTCCTGCGCGGCGAGGAAACCCAGGTGTTCGGCGCTCTCGAACTGGAGCCGGACCTGGCCGCCGAAGCGCTGCTGGTATTGCCCGGTACCCACAGCAAGTGGGTGCGGGTGCGTGACGGTCGCCTGACCGATTTCGCCACCTACATGACCGGCGAGCTGTTCGCCGTCCTGCGCGAGCATTCCATCCTCGGGCGACCGGCTGCCGAAGCCGGTCCCGAGGCCAACGCCGAAGCCTTCCGCCTGGGCCTGGTCACCGCCCGCGACGCCGGGGCCGAGGGCCTGTTCGGCCGGCTCTTCACCGCTCGCAGCCGGGTGCTGGCCGGCGAACTGGGCGCGGCGCACAGCCTCGACTACCTCTCCGGCCTGCTGATCGGCGAAGAGCTGCGCAGCCAGGTCGCCGCCCTCAAGGGCGCCCCCTGCCCACCCCTGGTGCTGATCGGCGACGCGGCGCTCTGCCAGCGCTATCGCGACGCCCTGGCGCTGTTCGATATCCATCAGGTCCGCCTGCTGGAGCAGGCCACCCGAGCCGGGCTCTGGCGCCTGGCCCAGGCCGCCGGCCTGCTCCCCATCACTGGAGACTCCCATGCTTGAACCCTATCTCAAGGACCTGCCGCTGATCGCCATCCTGCGCGGCGTCACCCCGGACGAGATCGTCGCGGTCGGCCGTGCCCTGTACGACGCCGGCTTTCGCGTCATCGAGATCCCGCTCAACTCGCCGCAGCCCTTCGAGAGCATCCGCCGACTGACCGCGGAGCTGGGCGAAAGCTGCCTGATCGGCGCCGGCACCGTGCTCACCGAGGCCCAGGTGGCCGAGGTGGACGCCGCCGGTGGCCGGCTGATCGTCTCGCCCAACGCCAACCCGGCGGTGATCCGTGCCAGCAAGGCTGCCGGCCTGGTCAGTGCCCCGGGCGTGGCCACCCCCTCGGAAGGTTTCGCCGCCCTCGACGCCGGCGCCGACAGCCTCAAGCTGTTTCCCGCCGAGCAACTCGGCCCGGCGGTGGTCAAGGCCTGGCGCGCGGTGTTTCCCAAGGCGCTGGCGCTCTTGCCGGTGGGCGGCATCACCCCGGACAACATGGGCCCCTACGTGGCCGCCGGCGCCAACGGCTTCGGCCTCGGCTCGGCGCTGTACAAGCCGGGCCTGAGCGCCGCCCAGGTCAGCGCCAATGCCCAGGCCTTCGCGGCGGGGTGGCGGGCGGTAAAGAACGCTTAAAGCTCGCGGTCATGGACCGCTCCTACAAGAGCCTGTAGGAGCGTTCGCAGCGGCGAACCGCCATGACCGCGAGCTGCTCAATCCCTCGATTCCAATAATTACTGTCGAGATTTCCACACCATGAAAATCACCAAACTCACCACCTATGTCGTCCCGCCGCGCTGGTGCTTTCTCAAGATCGAGACCGACGAGGGCATCCACGGCTGGGGCGAACCCGTGCTGGAAGGCCGCGCCCACAGCGTGGCGGCGGCGGTCGAGGAACTGGCCGACTACCTGATCGGCAAGGACCCGCGCAACATCGAAGACCACTGGACGGTGCTCTACCGCGGCGGCTTCTATCGCGGCGGCGGCATCCACATGAGCGCCCTGGCCGGCATCGACCAGGCGCTGTGGGACATCAAGGGCAAGGCCCTGGGCGTCCCGGTGCACGAATTGCTCGGCGGCCAGGTGCGCGACAGCATCCGCGTCTATTCCTGGATCGGTGGCGACCGCCCGGCGGAGACCGCGGCCCAGGCCCTGGAGCGCCAGGCCAAGGGGTTCACCGCCATCAAGATGAACGCCAGCGAAGAGATGCAGTTCGTCGACACCTACGACAAGGTCGACCAGGTGATCGCCAACGTCGCCGCCATCCGCGACGCCTGCGGACCGCACTTTGGCATCGGCGTGGACTTCCATGGCCGGGTGCACAAGCCCATGGCCAAGGTGCTGGTGAAGGAGCTGGAGCAGTTCCGCCTGATGTTCATCGAGGAGCCGGTGCTCAGCGAGCATCACGAGGCGCTCAAGGAGATCGCCCTGATGAGCAACACGCCCATCGCCCTGGGCGAGCGACTGTATTCGCGCTGGGACTTCAAGCGCATCCTCCAGGAAGGCTACGTCGACATCCTGCAGCCCGATCCGTCCCATGCCGGCGGCATCACCGAGACGCGCAAGATCGCCAACATGGCCGAGGCCTATGACGTGGCCATCGCCCTGCATTGTCCGCTCGGCCCCATCGCCCTGGCGGTCAATCTGCAGCTGGACGCCAACTGCTACAACGCCTTCATCCAGGAGCAGAGCCTGGGCATCCACTACAACCAGGGCAACGACCTGCTGGACTACATCAAGAATCCTGAGGTGTTCGACTACGCCGATGGCCACGTGAAGATCCCCCAGGGACCGGGGCTGGGCGTCGAGGTCAACGAGGAGTTCGTCAAGGAACAGGCCGCCATCGGCCATCGCTGGCGCAATCCGATCTGGCGGCACAAGGACGGCAGTTTCGCCGAGTGGTAAATCTTCGATTCAACGCTGCTGCGCTTGCCGGAGCGGCGTTGAAAGCCGGTTCGAAATGCTCATGCACTCGATGTGCACTCCGCTTGCTCACCGGCTTTCGCCTTGCTCCGCCTGCGCTCGCGACGCGTTGCTTTCGAAGATTGGCGCCGCTGCTCCCTCACCCCAACCCTCTCCCCAAGGGAGAGGGGGCAAGAGCAGGAGCTACGGCCCCGACGCTCGCACTGACCGTCCCCTCTCGCTGTGGGAGAGGGAGCAAGAGCGGAAGCACCTGCCTCGACTACCGCACCGACCATTCCCTCTCCCCTTGGGAGAGGGCCAGGGTGAGGGCCGCCGCGGCGCCCTGAACCCCAGACCGCAACAACGCTCGCCACAACGTCAATTACAGGACCCGAGCCATGCCAACCCCTACCCAGGCCTCCCCGGCGGCAGCCGCGGCCGCGCCGACCCTGGCCAAGCCTAGCCGGGCGCGCTTCTTCATCATGACGCTGCTGTTCGTCACCGTGGTGATCAACTACCTCGACCGCAGCAACCTCTCCATCGCCGCGCCGCACCTGGCCCAGGACCTGGGCATCGAGCCGGTGCAGATGGGGCTGATCCTCTCGGCCTTCGGCTGGACCTACGCCGCCATGCAGATCCCCGGCGGCTGGCTGGTGGACAAGGTCGCCCCGCGCATCCTCTATCCGGTGGCCATCGCGCTCTGGTCGCTGGCCACCATCGGCCTGGGTTTCGTCGGCAGCTTCATCGGCCTGATCATCCTGCGGCTCGCCGTGGGCGCCCTGGAGGCACCGGCCTATCCGATCAACAACCGGGTGGTCACCACCTGGTTTCCCGAGCGCGAGCGGGCCACCGCCATCGGCTTCTACACCTCCGGCCAGTTCGTCGGCCTGGCCTTCCTCACCCCGGTGCTGATCTACCTGCAGCAGACCTTTGGCTGGCACATGGTCTTTGTCGTCACCGGCGGCGTCGGCCTCCTCTGGGCGGTCATCTGGTACGGGATCTATCGCGAACCCAAGGATTTCCGCGGCGCCAACGCCGCCGAGGTCACGCTGATCCAGGAAGGTGGCGGTCTGGTCGATCTGGAGCAGAAGAATCGCAGCCGCGCCGCCTTCCAATGGCGTGACCTCTGGAGCGTGCTCAACAAGCGCAAGCTCTGGGGCATCTACATCGGCCAGTTCTGCCTCAACTCCACCCTCTGGTTCTTCCTCACCTGGTTCCCTACCTACCTGGTGAAATACCGCGGCATGGACTTCATCAAGGCCGGCTTCCTCGCCTCGCTGCCGTTCCTGGCCGCCTTCCTCGGCGTGATCTGCTCGGGCCTGCTGTCGGACTGGCTGGTCCGCCGCGGCGCCTCCGTGGGCCTGGCGCGCAAGCTGCCGATCATTGGCGGCCTGCTGATCTCCACCAGCATCGTCGGCGCCAACTTCGTCGACTCGCCCGCCTTGATCATCGCCTGCCTGGCGCTGGCCTTCTTCGGCAACGGCCTGGCCTCCATCACCTGGTCGATGGTCTCGGCCATGGCGCCGGAGCGACTGATCGGCCTCACCGGCGGGATGTTCAACTTCATCGGCAACCTCTCGGCCATCTGCGTGCCCATCGTCATCGGCTTCCTGGTCAAGGACGGCAGCTTCGCCCCGGCCATCGCCTTCATCGGCGTGACCGCGCTGATCGGCGCCCTCTGCTACGGTCTGGTGGTGGGCAAGGTGGAACGTCTGCCCGAATAAGGGCGACTAAAGAAGCGCTCGCAGGAGGCGCCTCCCGTCCTGGATGCGGAGGCGCTCTGCCACCGGCCTTGCCGGACCCATAACGACAACAAAGGAGTCTCCTCATGCCTCTCGCCCGCCGCACCTTTCTTGGCGTGTCCCTGGCCGCCTCGGCCGGTCTGGTCGCCAGTCGCGCCCTGGCCGACGACAAGTTTGGTCTCACCCGCAACTGGGAAGGCAAGCCGCCCATTGTCATGCCCGATCCCGCCTGGGAGATCCACGACCAGGCCTTCAAGGGCCGCCTGGGCAATGCCTTCGTCGAGCGGCTGTGGTCCGGCGGTCTCTGGACCGAAGGGCCGGTATGGATGGCCGACTGGCGCTGCCTGCTGTTCAGCGACATCCCCAATGCCCGGGTGATGCGCTGGAGCGCCGACGACGGCCATGTCAGCGTCTATGACGACCAGTCCCACAACGCCAATGGCCATACCCGTGATCGCGAGGGCCGGTTGATCAGCTGCGAGCACGACAGCCGCCGCGTCACTCGCCGCGAGTTGAACGGCAGCGTCACGGTGCTGCTCGACCGCTTCGACGGCAAGCCGCTGAACGCCCCAAACGACGTGGTGGTCGGCGCCGATGGCGCCATCTGGTTCACCGATCCGGGCTACGGCATCCTCGGCGCCTACGAGGGCCACAAGGCCGAATTCGAGCTGCCCACCAACGTCTATCGCATCGATCCCCAGGGCAAGGCCACGGTGGCGGCGGGGGATTTCGGCCGCCCCAATGGCCTGGCCCTCGCCCCCGACGGCAAGCGGCTCTACATCAGCGACACCGCTGGCGGCGGCAATCCCGGCAAGCCCAACCACCTGCGTGCCTTCACGCTGAAGGATGACGGCACCTTGAGCGGCGGCGAGGTGCTGATCGATGCCAAGGAGCAGGGCGTGATCGACGGTTTCCGCGTCGACAGCGACGGCAATCTCTGGTGCAGCTGGGCCGGCTCGGCCGAGCAGAACAGCGTGCGGGTCTTCAATCCGAGCGGCCAGCCGCTGGCCACCCTGCACCTGCCGGAAACCGTCTCCAACGTCGAATTCGGCGGCCTCAAGGGCAATCGCCTGTTCATCACCGGCGGCGGTTCGCTCTATGCCACCTATGTGAACGCCCAGCCCGCGCGGCTCTGGTAAGGGCCTCTCACCGGCCGAACCAAGGGTCGTTGGACAGGTCTGTAACAAGCGGATACGGAACGACCCGCGACAACAAGATCGCCCACAAGGCGAGCGAGGAGCCTCAGTCATGAGCAACACCACTACCAATGCCGACGGTCACGTCACCGAAAAGGCCCAGCCCAAGGCGATCTTCGCCTGCTTGATGGCCGCCTTGGCCGGTCTGATGTTCGGCCTCGACATCGGCGTCATTTCCGGCGCCACCAAATTCATCCAGCAGGAATTCCAGATCTCCGACCAGGTGATCGAATGGATCGTCTCCAGCATGATGGCCGGTGCCGCCCTGGGCGCCCTCGGCGCCGGCTCGCTGTCGGCCAAGCTGGGTCGCAAGAAGTCGCTGATGCTGGGCGCCGTGCTGTTCGTGATCGGCTCGATCCTCTGTGGCCTGGCCACCTCGCCGACCATGCTGATCTTCGCCCGCTTCCTGCTCGGCCTGGCCATCGGCATCGCCTCCTTCACCGCGCCGCTGTACCTGGCCGAGGTGGCTCCGGAAAACATCCGCGGCTCGATGATCTCGCTGTACCAGCTGATGATCACCGCCGGCATCCTGCTCGCCTTCCTCTCCAACACCGCCTTCAGCTACTACGAAGCCTGGCGCTGGATGCTCGGCATCATCGCCATCCCCGGGGTGCTGTTCCTGATCGGCGTCTTCGCCCTGCCCGACAGCCCGCGCTGGCTGATCATGGCGGGTCGCCGCGAGGAAGCGATCAAGGTCCTGCACCGGCTGCGCGGTGACGAAAAGGTCATCCAGCAGGAGGTTGCCGAGATCGAAGAGCAGCTCAAGGTCCCGCAAAAGGGCTGGTCGCTGTTCAAGGAGAATCCCAACTTCCGCCGCTCGGTAGGCCTGGGCGTGCTCCTGCAGGTGGTGCAGCAGTTCACCGGCATGAACGTGGTGATGTACTACGCGCCGCGCATCTTCGAAGGCATGGGCTACGACACCGCCGCCCAGATGTGGTTTACCGCCGCGGTCGGTCTGACCAACGTGCTGGCCACCTTCATCGCCATCTTCCTGGTCGACAAGTGGGGCCGCAAACCCATCCTCTATACCGGTTTCGTGGTCATGGCCGTGGGCCTGGGCGTGGTCGGCACCATGCTCGGCATGGGCAACCTGAGCCATGGTCAGCAGACCTTCACCGTGGTCATGCTGCTGATCTTCATCGTCGGCTTCGCCATGTCGGCCGGTCCGCTGATCTGGACCCTGTGCTCGGAAGTCCAGCCGCTCAAGGGGCGCGACTTCGGCATCGGCTGCTCCACCTTCACCAACTGGATCGCCAACATGATCGTCGGCGCCACCTTCCTGACCATGCTGGGCACCCTGGGGCAGGGCACCACTTTCTGGATCTATGCCGGACTGAACGTGGTGTTCATCTTCCTGGTGTTCCTGCTGGTACCGGAAACCAAGGGTGTCACCCTGGAACGCATCGAACGCAATCTGATGCAGGGCAAGCGCCTGCGCGATCTCGGTCAGTAGCTTCGCGCGCAACAAAAAAACGCCCGGCAATGCCGGGCGTTTCTATTAGCGATCCCAGTGCTTGTGTCTGTGCTTGGCGTGCTTCCAGCCCTTGCCGGGATGGTCGCGATAGCGGCGATCGTCGCGGCCGCTGTCGCCCAGGTTGTTGCCCAGGGCACTGCCGGCACCGCCACCCAGGGCCGCGCCCACCAGGCCACCGGTGCTGCCACCGACTCTATTGCCGATCACGTTGCCGCCCGCCGCGCCCAGACCGCCGCCGATGGCGGCCTCGGTCCGATTGCGCCGGTCAGCGCCCAGTACACCACCTGCTGCACCGCCCACGCCGGCACCGATGGCCGCACCGGTACTGCCGCCGACCTGCTGGCCGACCAGAGTACCGAGCACACCACCCACGGCGCCGCCGAGTCCGGCTTCGGTATTGCCCGCATAAGCCGGGGCAACGCCCGCCAGGGCAAGCAACAAGAACAGGGCTGAAGGTTTCATGGAGTCCACTCCGTGGTAGAGACGAGCCGATCCTCGGCAAAAATCGCTGCCCTGGCAAGTACCGAACGGTCGTTTGAATGGTAAAGGTTGTCTTTACCCAATCCTTTGATTTCCCTGAACAAACCTATACGCGAAGAGCGGGTCTCGCACCTTTGATGGCGTCTGGAACAGGGTCTGCAGCCTGGCGCGAGCTGGTCTAGACTCAAGACGATCGCGCTGCCAGGGGGACTCCATGATCCGCGCTCGTCTGTTGTCTGGCTGTCTCCTATTTCTTGCCAGTGCCAGCGTCTCGGCCTGGGAATACACCCTCATCGCCCCCGACAAGCCGGTGCAGAACTGGAGCATCAGCAGCGATCGCCTGGGTCTGCGCGATGGCCTGGTCTTTACCGTCGGCATGCACCGCCTGAGTGGCGGGCGCCAGGAGGGCTCGGTGCTGATCGAGATCGATACCGGCGCTATGCAACTCACCGTGGTGGCGACCCGCGGCATGAACGTCTTGCGCGCCCAGGCCGGCACCCTGCGACTGGGCTGGGATTCCCCGGTACGCGAGGTGGTCAATCCGGCCTTCGTCAATCTGGAAAGCCGCAATGGCCTGGGCTGGCTGGAAGGCTTCAACGAACTGGTGGCGCGTGCCGGTTTCGAGTGGGTCGGCCATCCGGGCCTGGACCGGGGGCAACTGCTGACCCTGCATGGCCGGGCCAGCTACCTGCCGGCCAGCCAGGTGGTGCTGACCATCGACGAACAGCCGCCGCACCGCATCAGCCTCAGGGGCGTGCTGCACGAAGAGGCCTTCAAGCAGGCCAACTTCCGCATCGACACCGAACTGGTTACCCACGCGGGGGCCGCCGGTTTCACCCTGCACGACCGCCTGACCAACCAGGGGGCGCATACCGCCGAGTACCAGGTGCTCTATCACAGCAACTTCGGTCCGCCGCTGCTCGGCGAGGGCTCCCGGTTCGCCGCTCCGGTGCGGGAGGTGTCACCCTTCGATGCGCGGGCACGCCAGGAGCTGGGGGAATGGCAGGCCTATCGCGCGCCCACGCCGGGCTATGGCGAGACGGTCTACAACCTCTATCCCTGGGGCGACGATCAGGGGCGCAGCCTGGCGGTGCTGCACGATCGCAGTGCCCACCAGGGCGTGGCGCTGGCCTTCAATGTGCGGGAGCTGCCGGTCTTCACCCTGTGGAAGAACACCGATGCCACGGCCCAGGGCTATGTCACCGGCTTGGAACCGGGCACCAGCTTTTCCTACAACCGCGGCCAGCAGCGGGCGCTGGGGCTGGTGCCGCGGATCGAAGCCGGCGGCACGCGCGACTTCACCCTCGATTATCGGTTGCTGGCCACCGCCGCCGAGGTCCGGCAGGCGTTGGCGCAGGTCGAAGGCATTCGCCACGGACGGCCGACCAGGGTGCGGGAGGCGCCGCTGGCCCAGGAGCCCTAGCGGTAGGGCTAGCGCCGCGCGGGCAACGGCCGGGTGCGACCGCTGCCATCGATGGCGACAAAGACGAACACCGCCTCGGTCACCTTGCTCCATTCGCTGGACAGCGGATCGTCGCTCCAGACCTCGATGAGGATCTGGATGGAGCTGCGGCCCACCTCCAGGGTGTTGGTATAGAAGGAGAGCTGTGCGCCCACGGGCACCGGCGTCATGAAGGCCATGCGGTCGATGGCCACCGTGGCCACGCGGCCAGCCGCCAGGCGACTGGCCATGGCGCTGCCGGCCAGGTCCATCTGGGCCACCAGCCAGCCGCCGTAGATGTCGCCGAAGCCGTTGGTCTCGCGGGGCAGAGCGGTGATCTGCATGGCCAGGTCGCCCTGGGGGATGGGATCTTCTTGTTCGAGCTCTTCGATCATGACAGGGCCCTCGGGAGCCCGGATAGGTAGGTAACGTTCAGCATCTGCACGCAAGAATGCTGCCAATCTCTCTGGGGAGATCGTTAGGGGGCTACAGTATAACGCCTGGGGCAGGGCGGCTCGACCGCTTTTGCACCAGCATGGAACAGTCATGGCCCGGCAGATGAGCCCTGAATGGGCACTGAATGAATAGCGGAAATTCCTTGCAGATTTGCTATCGTGGAGACCGTGCACGGCCAGGCAATCCAGAGGGTCGTGCACGTCCGATGATCAGGTAATGATCGGTAGACCTGCTGCTGCCGTGCTCCACAAGAGCGCAGGCGGCGCGGTGCAGGTCCGGCGCCCATCCGGCGACCCGCCCGATCCCTGCCAGCCGCCCCAGGCGGACGGTCACTCGGGGCCGCGTCTTGTCCGCTACACCCGGAGGGATGCCAGAGGCCGAATTTCCTTTGCGCTCCTCTCTTGTCCGGGATCCTCGATGAAACTGCAATCCGCCTCCGCGCCGCTCACGTCGCGCCCTCTGGGCCGCAACGACTACAAGACCCTCTCGCTGTCCGCCCTGGGCGGTGCGCTGGAGTTCTACGACTTCGTCATCTTCGTCTTCTTCGCCGCCGTGGTGGGGAAGCTGTTCTTTCCCGCCGACATGCCCGACTGGCTGCGGCAGATGCAGACCTTCGGCATCTTCGCCGCGGGTTACCTGGCACGCCCGCTGGGCGGCATCATCATGGCCCACTTCGGTGACCTGCTCGGGCGCAAGAAGATGTTCACTCTGAGCATCTTCATGATGGCGCTGCCGACCCTGGGCATGGGCCTGATGCCCACCTACGCCCAGATCGGCGTGGCCGCGCCGATCCTGCTGCTGGTGCTGCGCATCATCCAGGGCGCGGCCATCGGCGGCGAGGTGCCCGGTGCCTGGGTGTTCGTCTCGGAACACGTCCCCGGCAAGCACGTCGGCTATGCCTGCGGCACCCTGACCGCCGGCCTCACCTTCGGCATTCTGCTCGGCTCGCTGATGGCGACCCTGATCAATACCGTCTTCACTCCGCTGGAGGTGGCCGACTACGCCTGGCGCTTCCCCTTCATCATCGGCGGTGTCTTCGGCCTGTTCTCGGTCTACCTGCGCCGCTGGCTGCACGAGACGCCGGTGTTCGCCGAACTGGCGATCCACAAGTCGCTGGCCGAGGAAGTGCCGCTCAAGGCGGTGCTGCGCGACCATCGCAGCAGCGTGATCCTGTCCATGCTGCTGACCTGGATGCTCACCGCCGGCATCGTGGTGGTCATCCTCATGACCCCGACCCTGCTGCAGACCCAGTACGGCTTCTCCGCCGCCATGGCGCTCAAGGCCAACAGTCTGGCCATCGTCTTCCTGACCCTGGGTTGCATCGTTTCCGGCGCCCTGTCCGATCGCTTCGGCAGCGGTCCGGTGTTCATCGTCGGCGGCCTGATCCTGGCGCTGGCCAGCTGGTCGCTCTATGCCGGTCTGAAGGTCCATCCGGAATGGCTTTTCCCGCTCTATGCCTTTGCCGGTGCGGCGGTCGGCGTCATCGGCGGCGTGCCGCGGGTGATGGTGCTGGCCTTCCCGCCCAAGGTGCGCTTCTCGGGGCTGTCGTTCTCCTACAACGTTGCCTACGCCATCTTCGGCGGCCTGACGCCCATGGTCGTCACCCTGATGCTCAAGGAGCATCCGCTGGGCCCGGCCTGGTACGTCATGGGGCTGGCCCTGCTGGGCGTGGGTATCGGCTGCTACCTGCTCAGCCGCGAGCGCCGCGCCGCCGCCCTGGCGCCCGCCTGACCCCGACCGCTCACGCCGCCCGCACCGGCGGCGTGAACGGGTTCGCCAGGCCGACCCGCCAGGGCGACCTCGGCATGGCCAAAAACGCCATCCCCACAGACGCCGTGCTTCGCGAGGACTAGGCTCGAACCGCTAGAGCCAGTCCAACAACAACAGCGAGGTGCAACATGTCCGGTAATCGTGGCGTCGTCTATCTGGGCGCGGGCAAGGTCGAGGTGCAGACCATCCCCTACCCGAAGATGGAAACCCCGCAGGGCAAGCGTATCGACCACGGCGTCATCCTGCGCGTGGTCTCCACCAATATCTGTGGTTCCGACCAGCACATGGTGCGTGGCCGGACCACCGCGCCCGAAGGCCTGGTGCTCGGCCACGAGATCACCGGTGAGGTCATCGAAGCGGGCCGTGACGTCGAGACCCTCAAGGTCGGCGATCTGGTTTCGGTACCCTTCAACGTCGCCTGCGGTCGCTGCCGTACCTGCAAGGAGCAGGACACCGGCGTCTGCCTGACCGTCAATCCCTCGCGCGCCGGCGGTGCCTATGGCTACGTCGACATGGGCGGCTGGGTCGGCGGCCAGGCCGAATACGTGCTGGTCCCCTATGCCGACTTCAACCTGCTCAAGCTGCCGAATCGCGATGCGGCCATGGAAAAGATCCGTGACCTGACCTGCCTGTCCGACATCCTGCCCACCGGCTACCACGGCGCCGTCACCGCCGGCGTCGGCCCGGGCACCAGCGTCTATGTGGCCGGTGCCGGCCCCGTGGGCCTGGCCGCTGCCGCCTCGGCCCGCCTGCTGGGCGCCGCCGTGGTCATCGTCGGCGACGTCAATCCGGTGCGCCTGGCTCACGCCAAGGCCCAGGGCTTCGAGATCGCCGACCTGTCCCTGGATACTCCGCTGCACGAGCAGATCGCCGCGCTGCTGGGCACGCCGGAAGTGGATTGCGCCGTGGATGCCGTCGGCTTCGAAGCCCGTGGCCATGGTCACGAAGGCGCCAAGAGCGAGGCTCCGGCCACGGTGCTGAACTCGCTGATGGGCATCGTGCGGGTGGCCGGCAAGATCGGCATCCCCGGTCTGTACGTCACCGACGATCCGGGCGCGGTCGACGCCGCCGCCAAGCAGGGTGCCCTGAGCATCCGCTTCGGTCTGGGCTGGGCCAAGTCCCACAGCTTCCACACCGGCCAGACCCCGGTGATGAAGTACAACCGCCAGCTGATGCAGGCCATCATGTGGGATCGCATCAAGATCGCCGACATCGTCGGCGTGCAGGTGATCACCCTGGACGAGGCCCCGCGCGGCTACAGCGAGTTCGATGCGGGCGTACCGAAGAAATTCGTCATCGATCCGCACAAGCTGTTCAGCGCGGCCTGACCATCGCGCCGAGGGTTTTGTCCGGGAATGCTGGCCATTTGGCATTCTCGGGCAAAGCCTGCAGTCGTTTGCCACACCAAAGGGTCTACCCTCGCAGCGTCCGATTCGGGCGCTGTTTTTTTTGGTGCTACAGACGAGGCCAGTATGACCCCGAATGTCCTTTCGACCCTTCGCCGTATCCTCCCCTCACTGCTCGTGGCGTCCGTGCTGCTGCTGGGCAGCAACCTGGCCCGTGCCGAGGGCGGTGTGTCCTTTCGCTTTGCCGAAGAAGGGCAGGGTTGGATGCTGCGCGGCCCGGTCGATGTCCTCAAGTGGCCCTTCGTCTATGACCGCAGTCGTGAACGCGTGCGCAACACCCTGGTACGGCTGGACGGCGATACCCAGGTGCGGGTGATCGAGACCCGCTCCTTCCAGCGCTGGAAGCGCATCGAGCTGCAGCAGGATGGCCGTACGGTGCTGGGCTGGGTGGAAAGTTATAGCGTGCCCGAAGCCATGCGCCTCGACTGATCGGGAGCAAAAGGCCACCGCCACCAGTCACACCTCTGGTATCCCACTCATTCCAGAGGAGCGACGCATGTCCGCGATCACCCGTCTTCAGCTCAACGACGGTCACCACATTCCGCAATTTGGTCTGGGGGTCTGGCAGACCCCGGCCGAAGAGACCGCCCAGGTGGTCAAGACGGCCCTCGACCTGGGCTACCGACACATAGATACCGCTGCCATCTACGGCAATGAAGAGGGTGTGGGCAAGGCCATCGCCCAGGCCGGTCTGCCGCGTGACGAGCTGTTCGTCACCACCAAGCTGTGGAATGCCGACCAGGGCTACGACAGCGCCCTGCGCGCCTTCGACACCAGCCTGGCCAAGCTGGGCCTGGAGCATGTCGACCTCTACCTGATCCACTGGCCACTGCCGGAAAAGGGCTTGTTCCTCGACAGCTGGAAGGCGCTGATCGAATTGCGCAACCAGGGTCGGGTGAAGTCCATCGGCGTATCCAACTTCCGTCAGGCCGATATCGAGACGCTGCTGACCGAGACCGGCGTGGTGCCGGTGGTCAACCAGATCGAGTGCCATCCGCTGCTGCAGCAGCAGGAGTTGCGCGACTTCAACACCTACAAGGGCATCGCCACCGAGGCCTGGAGTCCGCTGGCCCAGGGTGGCGAGCTGCTCGGCAGCCCGGTGCTGCAGCAACTGGCCGCCAAGCACGGCAAGACACCGGCCCAGGTGGTGCTGCGCTGGCATATCCAGCTCGGCAACATCATCTTCCCCAAATCCAAGACGCCCAAGCGCATCGAAGAGAACATGCAGATCTTCGACTTCACCCTGGACGACGAGGACCTGCGGCAGATCGCCGGGCTGAATCAGGACAAGCGCCTCGGTCCCGATCCCGCCACCTTCAACGGCTGACGTGCATGGGGCGCCGCGATGAGCGGCGCCTCTGTATGCCTGGCGTGCAAGGCGCCAGTGCCTGTATGCTGCGCGGCCCTTTCGGGACACCTCATGCCGGATCGGCATAGGGCAGGCGACAGCGGCATTAGACATACCCCGTTACCCTCTGGCAAAAGTGTGACGCCTTGGTGCTCCTCGTCCTTTTCGAGCACCGTTTCCGCAGCCTGAACGCACCCTGCACGTTGGCGTTGCATGCGCTTTGCGCATCACGACCCGGCACGGTGACGTTCGTCCCGAACTCCATCCAAATAGAACAAAGGTGTCGGTACATGACCAAGCCCAAGCTCAGCCTCGCGTGGCAGATCCTTATCGGCCTCGTGCTGGGGATCGCCGTCGGCGCACTGCTCAATCACTTCAGCGCCGAGAAGGCCTGGTGGATCTCGAACGTCCTCAAGCCGGCCGGCGACATCTTCATCCGGCTGATCAAGATGATCGTGGTGCCCATCGTCATCGCCACCCTGGTGGTCGGCATCGCCGGCGTCGGCGACTCCAAGAAGCTCGGTCGCATCGGCCTCAAGACCATCCTCTACTTCGAGATCGTCACCACCCTGGCCATCGTCGTCGGCCTGTTCTTCGCCGACAGCGTGCAACCCGGTGCCGGCATCGACATGAGCACCCTGGGCACCACCGACATCTCCCAGTACCAGAAGACCACCGCGGAAGTGCAGCATGACCACGCCTTCATCGCCACCATCCTCAACCTGATCCCGTCCAACGTCTTCGCCGCCGTCGCCCGTGGCGAGATGCTGCCGATCATCTTCTTCGCGGTGATGTTCGGCCTGGGCCTGGGCGCCCTGCCGGAAGCCACCCGCGAGCCGGTGGTGCGCGTCTTCCAGGGCATTTCCGAGGCCATGTTCAAGGTCACCCACATGATCATGAACTACGCCCCCATCGGCGTCTTCGCACTGATCGCGGTGACCGTAGCCAACTTCGGCTTCGCCTCCCTGCTGCCGCTGGCCAAGCTGGTAGTGCTGGTCTACGTCGCCATCGGCTTCTTCGCCCTCGGCGTGCTGGGTCTGGTGGCCAAGCTGTTCGGCTTCTCGATCTTCCGCATCATCCGCATCCTCAAGGACGAGCTGATCCTGGCCTATTCCACCGCCAGTTCGGAAACCGTGCTGCCGCGCATCATCGAGAAGATGGAGGCCTATGGCGCGCCCAAGGCCATCACCAGCTTCGTGGTGCCCACCGGCTACTCCTTCAACCTGGACGGCTCCACCCTCTACCAGAGCATCGCGGCGCTGTTCATCGCCCAGCTCTATGGCATCGACCTGTCGCTGAGCCAGCAACTGCTGCTGGTGCTGACCCTGATGGTCACCTCCAAGGGCATCGCCGGCGTACCGGGCGTCTCCTTCGTGGTGCTTCTGGCCACCCTGGGCAGCGTTGGCATCCCGCTGGAAGGCCTGGCCTTCATCGCCGGTGTGGATCGCATCATGGACATGGCGCGCACCGCCCTGAACGTGATCGGCAACGCCCTGGCCGCGCTGGTCATCGCCAAGTGGGAGGGCCTCTACGACGCCGAGAAGGGCGCCGCCTACTGGGCAGCCCTGCCGCACCTGAAGAGCACCGCCAAGGTCGAGGAGCGTCCTCAGGCCACGCGCGGTGAAGCTCTGCGCGACTGAGGGTATCGCCTTTCGCGTCCAGAGCCCGGCCGGTGTGGTGTTTGAGAAGTTCGCGCAAGAATTGGTGAGTGATTTTTTGGTCTGGGCCAGGCGCCGCGACTAGTCATAGCAGAGCTATGGCAAGGAGTGGCAACGCCGACCAGGCCTAAAAAGCGCCGCCAAAATTGTGCAGTCAACTTCTCAAGCACCACACATTGCCGGGCTCCGTCGTTTCAGCGGTCGAGAATGGCCGCGTAGCCTTCGCGATAGCTGGGGTAGCGGGGCGTCCAGCCCAGCGCCCGGGCGCGGGCGTTGCTGCACCTCTTGCTGCCGGCGCGGCGCAGCTGGGCTTCGTCGGACCAGAAGGTGATGCCCAGGCGCGCCCGCAGCCAGTCCACCACCTCGTCCAGCGGCGCCGGATCATCGTCCACGCCCAGATAGAGAGCGTCCAGGGCGACGCCTTCGCGATCCCGCTGCAGCAGCAGCGCCAGCAGGCCGGCGGCGTCCTCGACGTGGATGCGATTGCCATACAACGGCGGTTCGCGGGTCACCCGGGAGCCCTCGCGCACCTGGCGCAGCAGCGCCTCGCGGCCCGGGCCATAAATGCCGGTCAGGCGGACCACGCTGGCGGGCAGGCCGCCGCCCAGCGCCAAATCCTCCGCCTCGCGCAGGATGCGCCCGGAAAAGCGCTCGGGTTCGGCGGGGGCGGTCTCGTCGACCCAGGCGCCATCGCCCTGGGCATAGACGCCGCTGCTGGAGACGAACAGCAGGCGTTGCGGATGCTGGTCGCAGGCGGCCAGCCAACCCAGCAGGTGGCGCAGGCCATCGACATAGGCGGCGCGATAGCCGGCTTCGTCATGGTGGGTCGCGGCGGTGGCATAGACCACCTGGTCAAGGGGCTCCCGCGGCCAGGCGGCCGGTGGCGTGGGGACGGCCAGATCGCCCGCGACCGGCAGCAACTGGGCGGGGAGGGCGGCGACGTTGCGTCTGAGGCCGAAGACGCGATGGCCCTGGGCGACCAGTTGCAGACCAAGACGGCTGCCGACATCGCCGCAACCGGCGATCAGGATGGTGCTCATCGGTGTTTCCTTCTGCAAAGGCCTGGACAGACGGCCAGGGTAGCCTGCGCCCGGCTGTGGTCCAACCCGGGAGAACAGGCAGCTGCCCGTCGCGCTTGGCCGTTGATAGAGACAGCCGCTAAGATTGGCCGGCACCCCATGGAATTTGACTATGACCCTGACTGAACTGCGCTATATCGTCACGCTCGCCCAGGAACAGCACTTTGGCCGAGCTGCCGAGCGTTGCCACGTCAGCCAGCCGACGCTGTCGGTGGGCGTCAAGAAGCTCGAGGACGAGCTGGGCATTCTGATCTTCGAGCGCAGCAAGAGTGCCGTGCGCCTCACCCCCACCGGCGAGGGCATCGTCGCCCAGGCGCAGAAGGTGCTGGAGCAGGCCCAGGGCATCCGCGAACTGGCCCAGGCCGGCAAGAACCAGCTCACCGCGCCGCTGAAGATCGGCGCCATCTATACCATCGGGCCCTATCTCTTTCCGCACCTCATCCCGCAGCTCAACCGCGTGGCGCCGGAGATGCCGCTGTACATCGAGGAAAACTTCACCCACCTGCTGCGCGACAAGCTGCGCACCGGTGAGCTGGATGCCGTCATTCTCGCCCTGCCGTTCAACGAGCCGGACGTCCTGACCCTGCCGCTGTACGACGAGCCCTTCTACGTGATGATGCCGGCGCGGCACCCCTGGACCAAGCTCAAGACCATTCCGCAGAACCAGCTGAGCGACAAGAGCCTGCTGCTGCTGGGCGAAGGCCACTGCTTCCGCGACCAGGTCCTGGAAGCCTGTCCGACCGTGCGCAAGCACGAGGAAAACAAGAATTCCACGGTGGAGTCGTCTTCGCTGGAAACCATCCGCCACATGGTGGCCTCGGGCCTGGGCGTCTCGGTGCTGCCGTTCTCGGCGGTGGAGAGTCACCACTATGCCCCCGGGATCATCGAGGTACGGCCCTTCGAGCGGCCGGTGCCCTACCGCACCGTGGCCATCGCCTGGCGCGCCAGCTTTCCGCGGCCCAAGGCCATCGAGGTCCTGGCCGACTCGGTCCGCCTGTGCTCGGTGGCACGGCCTGAAGCCAAGGGCGTCGTGCAGCCGGCATGAGTGAACTGGCCGCGACGCCGGTCACCGCCCTCAAGGGGGTCGGCGCCGCCCTGCAGGAGAAACTCGCGCGGGTCGGCCTGGAAACCCTGCAGGACGTGCTCTTCCACCTGCCGCTGCGCTACCAGGACCGCACCCGCATCGTGCCCATCGGGGCCCTGCGGCCCGGCCAGGACGCGGTGGTGGAGGGCATGGTCGCCTCCGCCGAGGTGCTCATGGGGCGTCGGCGCAGCCTGCTGGTGCGCCTGCAGGACGGTAGCGGCACCCTGTCGCTGAGATTCTTCCACTTCAGCCAGGCGCAAAAGGACGGCCTCAAGCGCGGCACCCTGCTGCGCTGCTATGGCGAGGTGCGCCCCGGCGCCTCGGGCCTGGAGATCTACCATCCCGAATACCGCGCCCAGGACGAGAACGCCCCGGCGCCGGTCGAGCAGACGCTGACGCCCATCTACCCGACCACCGAAGGCCTCACCCAGCTGCGCCTGCGCCAGCTCAGCGCCCAGACACTGGAGCGGCTCGGGCCCGAATCCCTGCCCGACTGGCTGCCGCCGGAGATGGCCGGGCACTACCGTCTGGGGCCGCTGGCCGATGCCCTGCGCTATCTGCACCGACCGCCGCCGGATGCGGACCTGGAAGAGTTGGCCGAGGGTCGCCACTGGGCCCAGGAACGGTTGGTCTTCGAAGAATTGCTGACCCACCAGTTGTCCCTGCAGCGCTTGCGCGAAACCCTGCGCGCCCAGCGTGCGGTCCCCCTGCCGGCCGCTCGCCGGCTGCCGCAGCTGTATCTGGACAACCTCGGCTTCACCCCCACCGGTGCCCAGCTGCGCGTCGGCCGCGAGATCGCCCATGACCTGGCCCAGCCCGAGCCCATGTTGCGGCTGGTGCAGGGCGACGTGGGCGCGGGCAAGACGGTAGTCGCTGCCCTGGCCGCCCTGCAGGCCATCGAGGCCGGCTACCAGGTGGCGCTGATGGCGCCCACCGAAATCCTCGCCGAGCAGCATTTCCTCAACTTCCAGCGCTGGTTCGCCGCTCTGGACATCGAGGTGGCCTGGCTGGCTGGCAAGCTCAAGGGCAAGGCCCGCGCTGGTTCCTTGGAGCGCATCGCCGCCGGGGCGCCCATGGTGGTGGGCACCCATGCGCTGTTCCAGGACGAGGTACGCTTCGCCCGCCTGGCGCTGGTGGTGATCGATGAACAGCACCGCTTCGGCGTGCAGCAGCGCCTGGCCCTGCGCCAGAAGGGCGTCGACGGCCGCCTGGCACCGCACCAGCTGATCATGACCGCCACCCCCATCCCGCGCACCCTGGCCATGAGCGCCTATGCCGACCTGGACACCTCGGTGCTCGACGAGCTGCCGCCGGGACGGACGCCGGTCAATACCGTGAGCGTCACCGACAGCCGTCGCGAGGAGGTGGTGGAGCGGGTCCGCGCCGCCTGTCACGAAGGGCGCCAGGCCTACTGGGTCTGCACCCTGATCGAGGAATCCGAGGAACTCACCTGCCAGGCGGCCGAGACCACCTACGAAGAATTGCAGCTGGCCCTGGCCGAATTGCACGTCGGGCTGATCCACGGGCGCATGAAGCCGGCGGAAAAGGCCGCGGTAATGGCCGAGTTCAAGGCCGGCAATCTGCAACTGCTGGTGGCCACCACGGTGATCGAGGTCGGGGTGGACGTGCCCAATGCCAGTCTGATGATCATCGAGAATCCCGAACGCCTGGGGCTTGCCCAGCTGCACCAGTTGCGCGGGCGCGTCGGACGGGGCAGCGCCGTCAGCTATTGCGTGCTGCTGTTCCATCCGCCGCTGTCGCAGATCGGTCGCGAGCGGCTGGCTATCATGCGCGAGACCAACGACGGCTTCATCATCGCCGAGAAGGACCTGGAATTGCGCGGCCCGGGCGAGATGCTGGGGACCCGCCAGACCGGTCTGCTGCAGTTCAAGGTGGCCGACCTGATGCGCGACGCCCACTGGCTGCCGGCGGTCCGGGATGCCGCCCAGGAATTGCTGGCGCGCTGGCCGAGTCATGCCGGTCCGCTGCTGGAGCGCTGGTTGCGCCACGGGCAGCAATACGGCCAGGTTTGACAAAGCTTATACAGACGACGCTACCTGCGGAGCCGAATGGTTATACTCCAGGGTGTACGTGAGGAAGAAAATGCCATGACCGATGTAGCGCTCGCTTCGCCCCTCCCTGAAGTCCCCCCTTCGATCCAGCAGTTGCTTGCCCAGTTGAACCTTGCCTACCGACCCACCCCGGCGACGACGCGCCAGCCGCAGGCGAATCGGGTGCATACGGTGCTCCTGAGCGACAGCGTCGGCATGCTGCTGGTGCTGCTGCCCGAGGATCAGTTGCTGGATCTGCGCCGGCTGGTGGAATTCACCGGGCGGCAGCTGGCGGTGGTGGCGCCGGAGCGGCTGATGCGCACCCTCGAGCGCTACGAACTGGATGTCCTGCCGGGGCTGCCGTCGCTGACCAATTCCCCCTGCCTGTATGACGAGCGCCTGCTGGATGCGCCCCGGCTGCTGCTGGAATCCGGTGAGCGCTCGCTGCTACTGGAAGTTGAAACATCTGACTATAGGCGCCTGCTGAATCAGGCCACCGCCGGCAGCTTCGGCATCCCGGCGGCCGGTATCCAGCCCAATCTGCGGCAACCGGAGCGCGACGAGGCGGAAATTCTCCATGCCGCCACCGCCTTCACCGCGCGACGCATCCGGCAGCGCCTGGAAGAGACGCTGGAAATCCCGCCGCTGTCCAAGACCGCGGAAAAGGTCATCAAGCTGCGGGTCGACCCCGACGCCACGGTGGACGACCTGGCCAATGTGGTGGAGACAGATCCGGCGCTGGCGGCCCAGGTGATCAGCTGGGCCGCCTCGCCCTACTATGCCGCGCCTGGCAAGATCCGCTCGGTGGAAGATGCCATCGTGCGGGTGCTGGGCTTCGACCTGGTGATCAACCTGGCCCTGGGCCTGGCCCTGGGCAAGACCCTGAGCCTGCCCAGCGACCAGGCGCAGAACGAGACGCCCTACTGGAAGCAGGCCATCTACACCGCCGCCCTGATCGAGGGCCTGGCGCGCGCCATGCCGCGTGCGGAGCGACCGGAGATGGGCCTGGCCTATCTCGGCGGCCTGCTGCACAACTTCGGCTATCTGGTGCTGGCCCACGTCTTTCCGCCGCACTTCTCGCTGATCTGCCGCCATCTGGAGGCCAACCGCCAGCTCGATCACCAGGTGGTCGAGCACCACCTGCTGGGCATCACCCGCGAGCAGATCGGCGCGGCCCTGATGCGCTGCTGGGAGATGCCCGAAGAGGTGGTGACGGCGCTGCGCTTCCAGGGCGATCCGGGCTACCAAGGCGAGCAGGCGGTCTATCCCAACCTGATCTTCCTCGCCGTGCAGCTGCTGCGTGCCGAGGGCATCGGCAACGGCCCGGCCCAGCCGATTCCCGACGACCTCTATGCGCGCCTGAGCATCGATCCGACCAAGGCGCGGGAATGCATGCAGAAGATCCTTGGCGCCGAAGCCGCCCTGCGCGAGCTGACCGGCCAGTTCAAGTAAGCCGCTGATCTGGCCCGGCGGCGCCCGCCGCCGGGCCAGACGCCAGACAACAAAAAACCCGCCGAGGCGGGTTTCCTGTTCAAGGGGCGATCAATTACTTGATCTTGCCTTCCTTGTACATGACATGCTTGCGCACGACCGGATCGAATTTCTTGATTTCGATCTTTTCGGGCTTGGTGCGCTTGTTCTTGTCAGTGGTGTAGAAGTGGCCGGTACCGGCACTGGAAATCAAACGGATCAATTCACGCATGACGAATCCCCTTAGAATTTTTCGCCGCGGCTACGCAGCTCGGACAGTACGGTTTCGATACCGCGCTTGTCGATGATACGCATGCCCTTGGCAGAAACGCGCAGACGCACGAAGCGCTTCTCGGATTCTACCCAGAAACGGTGGTGCTGCAGATTCGGCAGGAAACGACGACGGGTTTTGTTGTTAGCGTGGGAAACGTTGTTCCCAGTAATCGGACCCTTACCGGTTACTTGGCAAACTCTCGACATGGCTCAGCCCTCATAAACCTCATGCCAAACCCGGCATGGGTTGGCCGCTTGTAACTGTATTGATTCCTGTTTTGACGGGGAGAGCCGGCAAATGCCGGGGACCTGAAGCGGCCATACCCCGAAAAAAGAGCGCTGTTTTATACCAGAAGTACTCTGGCATAACAAGGTAGGGCGACGGATGAAATGCCCGCGCACCGGGCGCTATGCGAGCCCGGCCGGAATGCCAACCGTTCGTCGGTCAGAAGCATTGTGACGGACGGACGGGTGGTCTAGTTTAGAGCGACTGCCATTTTCAATCCACGTCCGTCAGACGACCGCCCGCGGCGCCCGTCAGCCGTTGCCAGCCACCCGGGCGCCGTCTGCCCACTTCGGATCCACAAGGAATCGTTCTATGCGTCTCGCCGCCTTGCCTCTGCTCTTCGCGCCCCTGCTGGCGCAGGCCGCCACGCTCAGCGTCTGTACCGAAGCCAGTCCGGATGGATTCGACGTGGTGCAGTACAACTCCCTGACCACCACCAATGCCTCGGCCGACGTGCTGATGAATCGCCTGGTGGAATACGACGCCAGCGAAGCCAAGCTGGTGCCGAGCCTGGCGCAGAGCTGGACGGTATCGAGCGACGGCCTGACCTATGATTTCGCCCTGCGGCCGGACGTGAAGTTTCACCACACCGACTACTTCACTCCCAGCCGTACCCTGACCGCCGACGACGTGGTGTTCAGCTTCCAGCGCATGCTGGACAAGGATCACCCCTGGCACGCGGTGGCCAAGAGCGGCTATCCCCATGCCCAGTCGATGCAGTGGCCCAAGCTGATCAAGAGCGTGGAAAAGACCAGTGACCTTGGCGTGCGCATCGTGCTCAACAGCCCGGACGCCACCTTTTTGCCGACCCTGAGCATGGGCTTCGCCTCCATCTATTCCGCCGAATACGCCGAGCAGTTGCTCAAGGCCGGCAAGACCGCCCAGCTCAATGACGAACCCATAGGCACCGGTCCCTTCGTTTTCAAGCGCTACCAGAAGGATGCCGCGGTGCGCTACGCCGCCAATCCGGACTACTTTGCCGGCAAGCCCAAGCTGGATGGGCTGATCTATGCCATCACCCCGGATTCGGCGGTGCGCCTGCAGCGACTCAAGCGCGGCGAGTGCCAGATCGCCCTGTCGCCCAAGCCCCAGGATCTGCAGAGCGCCCAGGAGGACAAGAGCCTGCAGGTGCTGCAGACGCCGGCCTTCATGACCGCCTTCGTCGGCATCAACACCAGCCATCCGCCGCTGGACAACATCAAGGTGCGCCAGGCCATCAACCTGGCGTTCGACAAGCAGAGCTATCTGAAGGCGGTGTTCCAGGACACCGCGGTGGCCGCCGACAACGTCTATCCGCCCACCACCTGGGGCTATGCCAAGGACGTGCCGGCCTACCCCTATGACCCGGCCAAGGCCAAGACGCTGCTGGCCCAGGCGGGCCTCAAGGACGGCTTCAAGACCACCATCTGGACGCGCCCCAGCGGCAGCCTGCTCAATCCCAATCCGCAACTGGGTGCCCAGATGCTGCAGGCCGACCTGAAGAAGATCGGCGTCGATGCGCAGATCCAGGTGATCGAGTGGGGCGAACTGATCCGCCGCGCCAAGACCGGCGAGCACGACCTGCTGTTCATGGGCTGGGCCGGCGACAACGGTGATCCGGACAACTACCTGACGCCGCAATTCTCCTGCGCCTCGGTGCAGTCGGGGCTGAATTTCGCCCGCTATTGCGACAAGACCCTGGATGGCGCCATCAGCAAGGGCAAGACCCTGTCCGACCAGATGGCACGCGCCACGGTGTATCACCAGGCGCAGCGCATCATCCACGACCAGGCGCTGTGGCTGCCGCTGGCGCACCCGACGGTGACGGTGCTGGCCAATAAAGGCGTCGAGGGCTACCAGCCCAATCCCTTCGGCCGCCAGGACTTCAGCAAGGTCAGCGGCGGTCGCTAGGACCGCCTGTAGCCCGACCGCCCGGGCGCGATGAGCGGGCCGTAGCCAGTCCTAGCGCCAGGGCCGGCCGTCGGTACGCTCGACCTGCCTGACCTTCTGCTGGATGGCGGCGCGCGCCAGCATGTGGGCGCTGACCGGCGCGGTGATGAAGATGAACAGGGCGATCAGCAGTTCGTGCAGGCTGAGGCCCTCGCCCTGGACGCTGAAGAACAGCATCGAGGCGACGATGGTGCTGCCCACGCCCAGGGTGGTGGCCTTGGTCGGACCGTGCAGGCGCATGAAGAAGTCCGGCAGCCGGTACAGGCCGATGGCGCCGATAAGGGCGAAGCTGCTGCCGATGAGCAGTAGGGCGCAGATCAGGAGTTCGAGCCAGAAGGGCATGGATTTTCCTCTCTAGAAGCTGTTCATGATCTTGCGAGCTAGAGCCAAGCAAGGCGAAAAGACTTGAGGAAGCGGATCGGACTCGCGCCCGAGTTTACGAATGGTAAATGAGCATTCCGAAAGTCTTTTCAACGCCGCTTGGCCGACGCGCAGCTGATCAGGGATAGGTTCTCAGTCGATGATTTCGCCATGCAGCATGTGCTTGCCCAGCGCCACGGTGCCGACGAAGCCGGTCACGGCGATGAGCAGCGCCGCTTCGAAGAAGACGTCGGTGGCCAGCCAGATGCCGAACAGGATGATGATCGCCAGGACATTGATATAGAGCGTATCCAGCGCCAGCACCCGATCCGGGATGTCCGGTCCCTTCACCAGGCGATAGACGTTGAGCACGGCGGCCACGCCCATCATTCCCATACACAGCAGGGTCACGTAGGTGAGCATTCGAAGATCTCCTTGAGCGGGGCTTCATAGCGCGTCTTGACCTGGCGGATCACCTCGTCCTTGTCCGCGACATCGAGACCGTGCAGCAGCAGGGTCTTGCGATCGCCGCTGAGGCCGGACGAAACGGTGCCGGGGGTGAGGGACACCACGCAGGCGAGCAGGGTGAGCAGGAATTCGTCCTCGATGTCGATGGGGACCTCGATGAACGCCGGCTTGAGCGCCTCGGTCCGGCCCAGCACCAGTCGCGCGACGTGCAGATTGGCGACGATGATGTCGTACAGCACCATCAGCATGTAGCGCAGCAGGAGCAGGGGACGGCGCAAGCGAGGGGCGTGCAGCAAGAAGTCCTGGCAGAGCAACGGGATGCCCCAGCCGAGCAGCAGGCCCAGCAGCAGCTGGCCGGGACTCAGGCTGTTGTTGAGCAGCAGCCAGGTCAGGGTCAGCAGGACGGTGAGCAGCGGGTGTGGCAGCAGGCGCCAGCGCTTCATGGGCCAACCCCCTGGACGATGTCGAAGTAGGGTGCGACGTCCAGCAGTTGCCGGGCGGTCTCCAGGACATAGCCATGCAGCGGCGCCGCCAGCGCCATCAGCAGCGGGCTGCCCAGCAGCAGGCCGAGGGTGGCGGCGAGCTGGACGGGATCGAGGCGCACGTCCAGGGTCGCGCCCTTGCCGCGCCAGAACAGCGTGGTCCCGGCACGAGACAGGGCGATGAGCATGCCCAGCCCGCCGAGCAGCACCACCGGCCAGATGATCAGTGCCGGCCAGGCGGTACCGGTGGCCTGCAAGAGCATCACCTTGCCGAGAAAGCCGGGGAAGGGCGGCAGGCCGGCAACGGAGATCGCCCCGAGAAAGAACAGGCCGCCGAGCAACCGTGGATGACGTAGCGGCGGACCGCTCTTGAGCAGGTCGCCTTGCCCGCCACGCTGCTGGGCGATGAGATCCGCCAGCAGGAACAGGGCGCCGGCGATCCAGGTGCTGTGGACCAGATAGAACAGCGTGGCGGCCAGGCCGGAGACGCTGCCCAGGGCCACGCCGGTCAGCAGCATCCCGACCGAGATGACCACCAGATAGCCGAGCAGGGCCTTGAGATGGTGGGCGGCCAGGGCACCGAATACCCCGGCGGCCAGGGTGACCGCCGCCAGTGGCCAGAGCCAGGGCAGCACGTAGTGGGCCAGGGGCCCGGCGGCCGCGCCGAACACCAGCAGGAAGACGCGGACGATGGCGTAGAGCCCGACCTTGGTCATGATGGCGAACAGGGCGGCGACCGGCGCACTGGCCGCCGAATAGGCGCTGGGCAGCCAGAAGTACAGCGGCAGGATGGCGCCCTTGAGGCCGAATACCACCAGCAGCAGGAAGCCCGCGGCGGCCAACAGGGGCGCGCGCTCGGGGTCGGCGCTGGCGACCCTCAGGCCGAGGTCGGCCAGGTTCAGGGTACCGAGCAGGCCGTAGAGCAGGCCGATGCCGATCAGGAACAGCGCCGAGCCCACCAGATTCAGCACCACGTAGTGCAGGCCGGCGCGTACCCGTGCGGGGCCGGCGCCGTGCACCAGCAGGGCATAGGAAGCGATCAGCAGGATCTCGAAGAAGACGAAGAGATTGAACAGGTCGCCGGTGAGGAAGGCGCCGTTGATGCCCAGCAACTGGAACTGGAACAGCGCGTGGAAATCCGGACCGCGCGCGTCGTCGCCGCGGCAGGCGTAGAGCGCCGCGCCTGCGGCCAGTACCGCCACGGTAGCCAGCATCAGCGCGGCCAGGCGATCCAGCAGCAGGACGATGCCGAAGGGCGCCGGCCAGTCGCCGAGGGCATAGACCTCCAGTTGGCCGCTGCCGGCCCGCTGCAGGAGCAGCAGCGCCAGTGGCAGCAGGGTCGCGGTGGCGAGCAGCGACAGCCGGCGCGCGGTACGGGCGGACAGCCGCGGGCGCATGAGCAGGAGGGCGCCCATGAACAGCGGCACGAGGATCGGCAGGATGATCAGGTGCTTCATCGGCGCGGCTCCTCGCCATCCACGTGGTCGGTGCGCAATTCGCCCAGGGCACGCAGCGACAGGGCGACCACGAAGGCGGTCATGGCGAAGCCGATGACGATGGCGGTGAGCACCAGCGCCTGGGGCACCGGATCGGCCTGCTCGGCGGCCTTGCCGATCACCGCCGGCACGCCGGTGCGCAGGCGGCCCATGGCGAACAGGAAGAGGTTGACCGCGTAGGAGAGCAGGGTGAGGCCGAGCACCACCGGATAAAGGCGCGCCCGGAGCAGCAGGTACACGCCACTGGCGGTGAGCACCCCGAGGGCCGTGCAGAACAGGATCTCCATGCTAGAGCACCTCCTGGCTGGAGCCGTCCGTGTCCTTCTCGTCCCGGCTGACGTGGCCCAGGTTGGAGAGGATCAGGAGAGTGGCGCCGACGACGGCGAGGTAGACCCCGAGATCGAAGATCAGCGCGGTGGCCAGTTCGGTCTTGCCGATCAGGGGGATGGCGAAGTAGTCGAAGGCGGTGGTCAGGAAGGGCCGGCCGAATGCCAGCGAGCCCAACCCGGTGAGGGCGGCGATCAGCACCCCGAGGCCGCAGAGGGCGTGGTAGCTGATCGGCAGGCGGCGCTGGGTCCAGGTCACGCCATGGGCCACGTACTGCAGGATCAGAGCGATGGCGGTGATCAGGCCGGCGATGAAGCCGCCACCCGGCAGGTTGTGGCCACGCACGAAGATGAAGGCCGATACCAGCAGCGCCAGCGGCAGCAGCACCCGGGCCACGTTGTTGAGGATCATCGGATGGCTGTCGCGCGACCAGGGCGTGCCCTTGGGGTCGACCAGCGGATGCGGCAGGTGCAGGTGCTTGAGCAGGCCATAGACGCCCGCCGCGGCGATGGCCAGCACGGTGATCTCGCCGAGGGTGTCGAAGCCGCGGAAGTCCACCAGGATGACGTTGACCACGTTGTAGCCACCGCCACCGGACACCGAATTGGCCAGGAAGAAGTCGCCAATGCCGGTATAGGGCCGGGTGAGCACGGCATAGGCCAGCAGCGCCACCAGCAGCCCCAGGCCGCCGGCCAGCAGGACGTCGCGCAGGCCGCGCAGGCTGCTGGATTCGATGGGGGTGCGATCGGGCATGAAGAACAGCGCCAGCACCAGCAGGATGATGGTCACCACCTCCACCGACAACTGCGTCAGCGCCAGGTCGGGCGCCGAATAGCGGGCGAACAGCAGCGAGACGATCAGCCCCACGGTGCTCAGGGTCATCAGCGCCTTGAGTCTATTGCGGTGGAAGAACACCGTCAGCACCGCGGTCAGCATCAGGATGCCCAGGCCCAGGGCGGTGAGCGGATCGAAGGGCGACAGGGCCACCGGGCCGTGAAGGCTGTCCAGGCCGGACAGCGCCGCCACCAGCAGCACCAGGGTGGCAGCCAGCATCAGCGCGATATAGCCCTGCAGCGAGCCGCTTTCCAGGCCGAGGGTCAGGCGCTGGGCGAAGCCAGTCAGCCGACTCATGCTCTTCTCGAAGACCTGGAGGGCATCGATGTCGGGCAGGCCCTGCTGCCAGCGGAACAGCGGCTGGCGGAAGGCATAGACCAGCACGCCGCCGACCATGGCGACGAGGCTCATCACCAGGGCGGTGTTGAAGCCGTGCCAGATGGACAGGCTGTAGTCGGGCAGACTGCCGCCGAGAGCGGCGCTGGCCCCGGCGGCCAGCAGCGGCGCCACGGTGTAGCCCGGCACCACGCCCACCAGCAGGCAGAGCAGCACCAGGATCTCCACCGGGATTTTCATGTAGCGCGGCGGTTCGTGGGGCGGATAGTGGGGCAGGTCGCGCGGTTCGCCGTTGAAGAAGACGTCGTGGATGAAGCGCAGCGAATAGGCCACCGAGAAGACCCCGTAGAGCACCGCCACCGCCGGCACGATCCAGCTGAAGCTGCCGAACAGGCCGTGGTTGAGGGTCTCGTTGAAGAACATCTCCTTGCTCAGGAAGCCGTTGAGCAGCGGCACCCCGCCCATGGCCGCGGCGGCGACCATGGCCAGCACCGCGGTGTGCGGCATGTAGCGCCAGAGTCCGGCCAGGCGGCGCATGTCGCGGCTGCCGGTCTCGTGGTCGATGATGCCGGCGGCCATGAACAGCGAGGCCTTGAAGGTGGCGTGGTTGAGGATGTGGAACACCGCCGCCACGGTGGACAGCTGGGTATCGAGGCCGAACAGCAGGGTGATCAGGCCCAGGTGGCTGATGGTGGAGTAGGCCAGCAGGCCCTTGAGGTCGTGCTGGAACAGCGCCAGGATGGCGCCCACCACCAGGGTGGTGAGGCCGGTGAGGGTGACGATGTAGAACCACCATTCCGAATCGGCCAGTGCCGGATAGAGCCGCGCCAGCAGGAAGACTCCGGCCTTGACCATGGTCGCCGAGTGCAGGTAGGCCGAGACCGGCGTCGGCGCGGCCATGGCCTGGGGCAGCCAGAAGTGGAAGGGGAATTGTGCGGACTTGGTGAAGACACCGAGCAGCACCAGGATCAGCGCCAGCGGATAGAGGGCATGGCCGGTGATCAGCGGGCCGGCGGCGAGGACGTCGGTGAGCTCGAAGCTGCCGACGATATGGCCGAGCAGGAGGATGCCGGCGAGCAGGGCCAGGCCGCCGCCGCCGGTGACGGTCAGCGCCATGCGCGCGCCCTGGCGGGCTTCCTTGCTGTGGCTCCAGAAGCCGATCAAGAGGAAGGACGACAGGCTGGTCAGCTCCCAGAACACCATCAGCAGCAGCAGATTCTCCGCCAGCACCACGCCCAGCATGGCGCCCATGAACAAGAGCAGGTAGGCGAAGAAGCGCCCGACCTTTTCATCCTTGCTCAGGTAATAGGTGGCATAGAGGATCACCAGCAGGCCGATGACCAGGATCATCAGCGCGAACATCAGCCCCAGGCCGTCCAGGCGCAGGCTGAGATTCAACCCCAGCGCCGGTAACCAGTCGACCCGGTGCAGCAGCACGGCGCCGTCCAGGACCGCGGGCAGCTGCGTGGCCAGCAGGGCCAGGGCCAGGGCGGGGGCCACGGCGGTGCCCAGGGCGCAGGCGCGCCGGCCGAAGCGATCGGTCGCCAGCGACAGCAGTGTTCCCAGGAAGGGCAACGCGATGATCAGCGCCAATACCATGCCTGCATCCTTTAGCTGAGCCGCCTCACGGCGGTTGGTAGATGGGGCTCCCTCAGACCTCGAGCGGCATTCGATCCCTCCACGCGGCGATCGCCTGAATGGCGAAAGGCGCAGAAATCGATGTTCGAGTTTCGTACAAGAACAGAAGGTTTAATAACCTAAGGTGATAATAAAAGAGAGACCACAAAATCCTAGCCCCGTCTCCCTTACAAAATATTAGGAAACAGCCAGGCAGCGTCCAGCACAGGACGCAAACGCCCGACGGGCGCTGTTCGGGTCTCACTGAGACCTCTGGGACGGGCTTTTGCTCAGATCTGTGCGGAGGAGGGCTACCCGGTGCGGTGCCCAAGGCACCGCACCGGGTAGCGGAAGAAAAAACCCGACACGCCAAAGGAGCAAGAGAACACGCGTGTCGGGGGTAAGCGCCGGCGGTTAGCGCGCCGGCGCGGGGGAAGCGTTGCCCTGGGCGAGACGGGTGGGTTGCACGTCCCAGCCGCCACCCAGAGCCTTGTAGAGGGCGACGATGCCGCGATAGAGCTCGATTTCGCCCTGGGCCTGCTGGTCTTCGGCGGCCAGGCGTTCGCGCTGGGCGTCGAGCAGCACCAGGAAGTCGGTACCCCCCTCGCGGTAGCGGATCTCGGCCTGGTCGGCGGCGGCGCGGCTGGCCACCGACTGGCGGATCAGCGCCTGCAGGCGCTCCTGGCGACGGCCATAGTCGCTAAAGGCGTTGGCACTCTCTTCCAGGGCGGTCAGCACCTGCTGCTCGTAGTTGGCCAGGGCCTCGTCGGAGCCGGCGCGGGCGCCGCGCAAGCGGGCGCGGACGCTGCCCAGGTCGAAGGCCGCCCAGCTGATGCTCGGGCCAAGGCCCCAGGCGCGGGCGGCACTGCTGCCGATCTGCGAGCCGCGTCCGGCGGTAAAGCCGAGAAAGCCCGAGAGACTGACCCGCGGGAAGAGGTCGGCGGTGGCCACGCCAACGTCGGCGGTGGCGGCGGCCAGCCGGCGTTCGGCGGCCGCCACGTCCGGCCGGCGGCGCAGCAGTTCGCCGGGATCGCCGATGGGCAGGCGCTTGGCGATGGCCGGCAGGGCCTTGGGCGCGAGATCCACGCTCAGCGCATCGGGACGCTGGCCGAGCAGGGTGGCGATGCGGTTGCGCGCGCGGGTGGCCTGGGCCTGGAATTCCGGCAGGCTGGCTTCGGTAGCGGCCAGGCGTGCCTCGCTGCGCTGCACGTCCAGGTCGCTGCCCATGCCTTCGTCCCTCAGGGTCACGGTCAGGCGGCGCGCCTCGCGCTGATTGCCCAGGTTGTCACGGGCGATGCGTTCGCGCAGCTGGGCGCCGCGCAGGTCGCCATAGGCGTCCACCAGTTCGGCGATCAGGCTGACCTGCAGGCCGGCGAGGTCGGAGGCCGCGGCTTCGGCGCGGGCATCGCTGGCTTCCAGGGTATGGCGGACGCGACCGAACAGGTCCAGCTCCCAGGCCATGTCCAGGCCCAGGTCATAGCGGTCGCTGTTGACCCGCTGTTCGGTGAAGCCGGGCTGCTGGGCCTTGCCGAGCTGGCTGCTGGCGCGACTGGTGACCGTGGGATAGAGATCGTTGGCGTCGTCGTCGCGCAGGGCGCGGGCGGCACGCAGCCGGGCGAAGGCCGCGCGCAATTCGCGGTTGCCGTCCAGGCTGCTGGCGACCAGGGCGTTGAGGGTCGGGTCCTCGAACTGGCGCCACCAGAGCGTCTCGAAGCGACCCTGGTCATAGACCGCGGGCTGCTGGCCGGCCTTGAGTTGCGCGGGCGCCTGCTCGGGCGCCTGGTAGTGCGGACCGACGGCGCAGGCGGAGACCGCCAGCGCCAGCAGCAGGGGAGCGAAAGCCTTCATGCCTGGGCCTCCTGGGCAACGGCGGAGCGGGCCTGGCGACGCTCCACGAAGGCGCGTACCAGCACATAGAACAGCGGCGTGAGCAGCAGGCCGAAGAAGGTCACCCCGAGCATCCCGGAGAACACCGCGACGCCCATGGCATGGCGCATCTCGGCGCCGGCACCGGTCGAGGTCACCAGGGGCACCACGCCCATGATGAAGGCGAAGCTGGTCATCAGGATGGGTCTCAGGCGCAGGCGGCAGGCCTCCAGCACCGCGGCGACGCGGTCCTTGCCGGTGGCCTGCTGGTCCTTGGCGAACTCGACGATGAGGATGGCGTTCTTGCACGCCAGGCCCACCAATACGATCAGGCCGATCTGGGTGAAGATGTTGTTGTCGCTGCCGGCCAGGATCACCCCGGTGATGGCCGAGAGCAGGGTCATGGGCACGATCAGGATCACCGCCAGCGGCAGACTCCAGCTCTCGTATTGGGCGGCCAGCACCAGGAAGGCCAGCAGCACGCAGAGCGGGAACACCAGCAGGGCGGTATTGCCGGAGAGGATCTGCTGGTAGGTCAGCTCGGTCCATTCGAAGGTCATGCCGTTGGGCAGCTCCTGCCTGAGCAGCCCCTCGATGGCCGCCTGGGCCTGGCCGGAGCTGTAGCCCGGGGCCGGCGCGCCGTTGATCTCGGCGGTCAGGAAGCCGTTGTAGTGCATCACCCGATCGGGGCCGGCGGTGTCGCTGATCTTGACGAAGGTGGACAGGGGCACCATCTCGCCGCGGTCGTTGCGCACTTTGAGCTGGCCGATCTGCTCGGGCTCCAGGCGGAAGCGCTGGTCGGCCTGGACGTTGACCTGGAAGGTACGGCCGAAGCGGTTGAAGTCATTGGCGTAGACCGAGCCCAGATAGGCCTGCAGGGTGTCGAAGATGGCGTCGATGGGCACGCCGTGGGTCTTGGCCTTCTCGCGATCGATGTGGGCATCGATCTGCGGCACGTTGACCTGGTAGCTGGTGAACAGCGACTCCGGCGCCAGCTCCGGCAGCTGCCGCGCCTTGGCCAGCACGCTCTGGGTCTGGGCGTAGAGCTCTTCGTAGCCCAGGTTGCCGCGGTCCTCCACCTGCAGGCGGAAGCCGCCGATGCTGCCCAGCCCCTGCACCGGTGGCGGCGGGAAGATGGCGATGATGGATTCCTGGATGGCGGCGAATTCGCCGTTCAGCTGGGCGGCGATGGCGCCAGCCGACAGCGAGGGATCACGGCGCTCCTCGAAGGGCTTGAGGGTCACGAAGACGATGCCGCTGTTGGGGCTGTTGGTGAAGCCGTTGATGGACAGGCCCGGGAAGGCCACGGTGCTTTCCACGCCCGGATGCTTGAGGGCGATGGCCGACATGCGGCGGATGACCTCTTCGCTGCGATCCAGGGTGGCGGCGTCGGGCAGCTGGGCGAAGGCCACCAGGTACTGCTTGTCCTGGGGCGGCACGAAGCCGGTCGGCGTCTTCACCAGCCCCAGGCCGGTCAGGCCCAGGAGGATCACATAGAGCACCAACACGATGGAGCCACCGCGCAGCACCCGGCGCACGGCGCCGACGTAGCCGTGGCTGGCTTTTTCGAAGAAGCGGTTGAAGGGGGCGAACAGCCAGCCACCGAACAGCCGGTCGAGCAGGCGCGAGAAGCGGTCCTTGGGCGCGTCGTGGCCCTTGAGCAGCACCGCGGCCAGGGCCGGCGACAGGGTCAGGGAGTTGAAGGCCGAGATCACCGTGGAGATGGCGATGGTCAGGGCGAACTGGCGATAGAACTGCCCGGTGAGACCGGAGATGAAGGCGGTCGGCACGAACACCGCGCAGAGCACCAGGGCGGTGGCGATGATGGGCCCGGTCACCTCGCCCATGGCGCGCCGGGTGGCGGCCACCGGATCGAGGCCGAGGCCGATGTTCCGTTCGACGTTTTCCACCACCACGATGGCGTCGTCCACCACGATGCCGATGGCCAGCACCAGGCCGAACAGCGACAGCGCATTGAGCGAGAAGCCGAAGGCGTGCATCACCGCGAAGGTGCCGATCAGTGACACCGGCACCGCCGCCAGCGGAATGATCGAGGCGCGCCAGGTCTGCAGGAACAGGATCACCACCAGCACCACCAGGATGATGGCTTCGAACAGGGTGTGCACCACGGCCTCGATGGAGCCGCGCACGAAGATGGTCGGGTCGTAGACGATCTCGTAGTCCATGCCCTGGGGGAAGCCCTGCTTGAGCTCGGCCATCTTGGCGCGCACCTGGTTGGACAGGTCGATGGCATTGCTGCCGGGGCGCTGGAAGATCGGGATGGCCACCGCCGGCTGGTTGTTCAGCAGGGATCTCAGGGCGTACTGGTTGGAGCCCAGTTCGATGCGGGCGATGTCGCGCAGCCGGGTGATCTGGCCGTCGCTGCCGGCGCGCACGATGATGTTGGCGAATTCCTCCTCATCCACCAGGCGGCCCTGGGTGTTGATGGCCAGCTGGAAGCTGGTGCTGCCGGGGGCCGGCGGCGCGCCGAGGGCACCGGCGGCGACCTGGCGATTCTGCTCGCGGATGGCGGTGACCACGTCGCTGGCGGTCAGGCCGCGCGAGGCGACCTTGTCCGGATCGAGCCAGACGCGCAGGGAATAGTCGCCCATGCCGAACAGCTGGACATCGCCCACGCCGTCCAGTCGCGCCAGTTCGTCCTTGACGTTGATCAGGGCGTAGTTGGACAGATAGAGCATGTCGTAGCGCTGATCCGGCGAGGTCAGGTGCACGACCATCGCCAGGTCCGGCGAGGCCTTGTCGGCGGTCACGCCGAGGCGCTGCACCTCTTCCGGCAGCTTGGGCAGGGTGCGGGTGACGCGATTCTGCACCTGCACCTGGGCGGTATCCAGGTTGGTGCCCAGGGCGAAGGTGATGGTCAGGGTCAGCTTGCCGTCGGCGGTGGACTGGGACGACAGGTAGAGCATGTGCTCCACGCCGTTCATGGCCTGCTCCAGGGGCGCGGCGACGGTCTCGCCGATCACCTTGGGGTTGGCGCCGGGAAAGGTGGCGCGCACCACCACGGTGGGCGGGACCACCTCGGGGTATTCGCTGATCGGCAGCTGGAACAGCGAGATGGCCCCGCCGATCAGGATGATCAGCGAGAGCACGGCGGCGAAGATCGGCCGGCGGATGAAGAACTGGGAGAAGTTCATCGGAGCAGTCCTTGAGCGAAAGGCGTGCAGAGGCGCAGCCATCGCGGTCATGGACCGCTGCTACGGTGGCGTCCTTGCCTGTAGGAGCGGTCCATGACCGCGATACCGCGATGCCTGGACGGGAGAAAGTCTGAAACGGGACGGGGTGGAGCCTGGAATCTAGCGGCTACCCACCTTGAGCGGCTGGGTAGGCGCCGGCAGGCTGGCGAGGACTGCGTCACGCTGGCGCTTGAGGGCAGCCAGGGTGGTGGCATCGGCCATGGGCACTGACTGGGCGTCGACGGTCATGCCCGGGCGCACCCGCTGCAGGCCGTTGACCACGATGCGATCGCCGGCTTCCAGCCCCTTGCGCACGATGCGCAGGCCTTCCAGGCGCGGACCCAGGTCGACGGTGCGATAGGCCGTCTTGCTCTGGCCATCCACCACCAGCACGAATTTCTTGCCCAGGTCGGTGCCCACGGCGGCGTCCTGGATCAGGGTACCGTCGTAGGTGCCGCTGCCCACCAGGCGCAGCCGGGCATAGAGCCCCGGGGTGAAGCGACCGTCGGCGTTGTCGAACACGGCGCGACCATGGATGGTGCCGGTGCGCGGATCGAGCTGGTTGTCCATGAAGTCCATGTGGCCTTCATGGGAGAAGTCGTCCTCGTTGGACAGTGCCATGTAGACCGGGCTGGCCGTACCGCGCTGACCCTGGCGGGCGAGGGCCTGCTGCTTGAGGAAGACGCGCTCGTCGGCGTCGAAATAGGCATAGACCTTGTCGGTGGAGACCAGGGTGGTGAGGCGGGTGTCGCCGGCGTTGACCAGGTTGCCGGCGGTCACCTCGGCGCGGCCGACGCGCCCGTCGATGGCGGCGCGGACCTCGGTGAAGCCCAGATTCAGGCGCGCGGCATCCAGTTGTGCCTGGGCGGCGGCGACGCTGGCCTTGGCTTCCTGGGCGGCGCTGCGGCGAGCCTCGACGATTTCCGCGGAGATGGCGTTGCTGCTGCGCAGGCGTTCGCCGCGGGCGGCTTCGTCGGCGGTGCGACTGGCGCTGGCGCGGGCCTGTTGCAGCTCGGCTTCGAGGCGCTTGACCTCGGCCTGGAAGGGGCGCGGATCGATCTGCAGCAGGAGGTCGCCACGCTTGACCCGGGCACCCTCGTGGAAGAGCACGCGGTCGACGTAGCCGGAGACGCGCGGACGCACCACCACGGACTCGGGCGCTTCCAGGCGGCCGGTCACCTCGTCCCATTCCACCACCGGCTGACGCAGCACCTCTGCGGCGCTTACCTTGGGCGCGGGCGGCGCGGCGCTGGCCTGGGGATGGGAATCGCCGCAGGCGGCAAGGAACAGGGTTGAGGTCAGGGCCAGGGGGCCGAGGGTTTTCGCGAAGAGATCCATGTTCGAGTCCGCCCGAGGTGGAAAGAGGTCAGGGAGGCGAGTCTGCCGCCGCGCAAAGGCGACGACGAATCGAAGGGCTCGAACTTATTTATCGATGACGGTGATGGTTTTGCCGTAGGTATCGCTGGCGGTGATGGCCCTTGCTGAAAAGGGCCGTTGTTGAGCCGTTCTGCCGGATCGAGCGCAGGGTCCGTGTCTCAAAGACTGTCCGGATCGCCAATGAACATCTGGATGCGCGACCTCAGCCAGCGTTCGCCGGGGTCGTGATCCTGGGCGCCGCTCCAGGCCATGGGCAATTCATGGCTGCCGTCGCGCAGCTCTTCCGGCGGGTCTTCGTACCTCAGACCACCGGTGCTGGCCAGCAGGCGCGCGGTGTAGTCCGGCACCATCACCAGCAGATCGGTTTCCGCCAGCAGCGACCCCAGGCCGTTGAACTGGGGCACCGCCAGCACCACCCGGCGCTGGCGACCGAGCTTGTCGAGCAACTCGTCGATATAGCCGGTGAGATCGCCGGCATAGGACACCAGAGCATGGGGGCGGGCGCAGTATTCGTCTAGGGTCAGGCGCCCGGGCTTGCTGTCGGCGCGCAGCACCTTGAAGCCGAAGCGGCGCACCGGCCGGCGCTTGGCATTGGCCGGCAATTCCTCGGTATAGCCCACCGCCACGGTGATCTCGCCGGAGGCCAGCATGCCGGCGGCGGTCAGGTAATTCATCCGCCGCACCACCAGGGTGGTGCCGGGTGCCTCGATGCGGATACGCCTGAGCAGCGGCGGCAGCAGGGCGAATTCGACGTCGTCGGACAGGCCGACGCGAAATACCCGGTCGGCGCTGGCCGGCTCGAAACTCTGGGTGCGGCTCACCGCGCTGGAGATCTGGTCCAGCGCCGGCGACAGCAGGGCGGCGATCTCCTGGGCCCGCGGGGTGGGTTCCATGCTGCGCCCGGTGCGGACGAACAGCGGATCGTCGAACAGGGTGCGCAGCCGCGCCAGGGCGGCGCTGATCGCCGGCTGGCCAAGAAACAGCTTTTCCGCAGCACGGGTGACGCTGCGCTCGAGCATCAGGGTCTCGAACACGATGAGCAGGTTGAGGTCGACGCGACGCAGATCGGTACGGTTCATTCAGGCCCCGGCAGGGAGTGGATCGATACCCCCGATGTCCATTATCGATGGGGATGCATAGAATCCTAAGGGAAGGCTGGTTAGAGTCCTAGTCATAGCAGTCCGCCTCGGCAAACGTCCCGGGGTTGGCATCAACGCGAGGTAATGCCATGTCCCGCCTGATCCAGTTCACCGAATTCGGCCCGCCGGAGGTGCTCGCCTGCATCGACCGACCCACGCCCGTGGCGGGTCCCGGCGAGGTGCTGGTGCGGGTCCAGGCCATCGGCGTGAGCTGGTACGACGTGCTCTGGCGGCAGAATCTGGCGCCCGAGCAGGCCGTGCCGCCGGCTGGTCTCGGCTGCGAGCTGGCCGGGGTGGTCACCGCCCTGGGCGAGGGCGTGGCCGACCTGGCGGTGGGCGATCGCGTGGCCAGCTTCCTGGGGCACGACATCAATCGCTACCCGGCCTATGGCGACGACCTGGTCTATCCGGCCACCTCCCTGGTGCGCTACCCGGACGTGCTCACGCCGGTGGAAGCCGCGGTGCACTACAACCCGCTGCTCACCGTCTACACCGCGCTGATGCATCAGGCCCGGCTGCAACCGGGCGAATGGGTGCTGATCACCGATGCCAGTCGCTGCTGCGGCCCGGCCTCCATCCAGCTGGCCAAGGCCCTGGGTGCCCGGGTCATCGCCAGTACCCACGATGCCGGCGACCGTGACTACCTGCGGGAGCTGGGTGCGGAAAGGGTCATCGCCGCCGAGGAAGAGGATCTGGTCAGCCGCATCGCCAGCATCACCGACGGCGTCGGCGTGCACGTCGCCCTGGATGCCCTGGGCGGTCCGCAACTGGCGCTGCTCGGCGAGGCCATGGCGCCCCGCGGCCGGCTGCTGCTCTACGGCCTCAACGGGGGCAACCAGACCCCGCTGCCGGCCTGCGCGGCCTTCAAGAAGAAATTCAAGCTCTACATCCACTGCGTGCAGGACTTCACCGGCCAGCCGGAGATGGGCCTGGAAGCCGATTGCGCCGCGGTGCGCGAAGCCCTGCAGCACATCGACCAGCTGACCCGCGATCGCCTGCTCAAGGCGCAGATCAAGCAGGTCTTTCCCTTCGAGCAGTTCGTCGAGGCCCACCGCTGCATGGAGCAGTGCCCAACCCGGGGCCGCGTCGTCCTCAGCGTCGAGTGATGTGCCGATAATAAAAAACCCACGCCTTGGCGTGGGTTTTTTTCATGGCCGCTCGGCCTAGGCGGCGGCTTTCTTCTGCAGCGGCGGCGTGGCGCGGTTGACCCGCGTCTTGGCGCCGAAGAAGGCCACGCTGAGGAAGTGCAGCGGACTGATCCGTTCCAGCACCAGCTTGAGCGCCACCGGCAGGAACAGGCCCATGACCATGCTGACGGTAAAGACCACCCAGACGTCGTGCACCTGCAGCTTGTTCAGCACGATGCGCGCACCGGCGGTGCCGAAGACGTGGAACAGGTAGATCTCGAAGGAGAAGTAGCCCAGCCAGGCCAGCGGCTTGAAATAGAAGCGGCGGGCGATCAGCAGGCTGATGGCGGCGAGGCCCAGGGCAGTGCCCACCACGGCCATGTCGCCTTCGTCGAGATCGACCAGCTCGAACAGGTAGGCCTGGTCGATCGCCACCAGGATCACCAGGGCCACGGCCATGGTCACGACATTGCGTTGGGTGATGAGCTGCGCGCCGAAGCGATAGAGACCCAGCCCCAGCAGGAAGAAGGGGAACAGCTGCACTGCCTTGTAGAGGCTGAACAGGTCCGGGAAGCTCTCCCAGGCGAAGGACGCCGCCAGGGCCACGGCGAACACCAGGCCGAAGTTGCGCAAGGTCAGCAGCAGCCCGGCCTTCTCCAGCAGGGCGATCACCACGAAGATGCAGAAGATCGACTGCAGGAACCAGAAGTGCGCGTAGCTGAAGAAGTAGATGCTGAAGATATCGGTTAGCTGCGGCTTGTAGTTGGTGTTGGGCACCGCCATCTGCAAGGCGAAGAACAGCGTGGACACCACCAGCAGGGGAATGCCGATGCGTTTGAACTTGCCCTGGTAGAAGCGCGACAGGTCGCTGCCGGTATTCACCGGGCGCAGCGCATAAACGTAGCCGGAGATGGCGGTGAACAGCGGCATCCGGACATAGACGAGAGAATCGTAGAGATAGCGCAGCACCGATTCGTCGGGCACCTTCATGCCCAGGGTCGACGAACTGCCGATGACATGGCCCGCTACCATCAGAAACAGCGCCAGTCCGCGAATCGTCTCGATGCGCAGATCCTTTTCAGGCGTGGTCTTGGTCATGCTGAGTCCTCTGTACTAGCTAAGCGAGACAGCGTTTCCACGGGAGTGGGAAAGGATGTCGGCGCATCAGATCATCTGAGCCCGGTGAGCTTAGGCTAGTTCGTTAGCTTCCTTGCGGTAAGGACGGGAAAAGTCCGGCTTTTCTTGCGCTGCATCACTTTTCTGTGAATCGATTCCTGGAAGTGTGAACTTGCAACGGCTGCGAACGGCGTTGATTAAGGTGGCATTGTGCCAGGCTTAAGGTGTTCTTAAGCCAATCTGCGGTATGGCGGAGGCGGCCGGTCAGGCCGCCCCAGAGAGCAGCTAGACGAACGCCTTGCCGTCCAGAATCGCCTTGCGCCAGCGGGAGATGCGCACCTCACCCGGCAGACCGGCGCTGGTGAAGGGATCGCGGGCGATGAAGGCTTCCGCCTCGGCGCGGGTTTCCACATCGACGATGTAGACGCTGCCGCTGGCGGTCTCGCCATCGTCACTGAGCTTGGCGCCGCAGGCCAGCAGGGCCGCGGCGTTCTCGCGCAGGAAATCCAGGTGGGCCGGGCGATGCTGCTGGCGCAGGGCCAGGCTGTCCGGCTTGTCGAAGGTCTCGATCAGAAAAGGCATGGCAGGCTCCGAGAGGGGCGACGGCCCCGGTGGCCGTCGCTGGCGCAGGGTGGCGCGATCCTGGTGTCAGCGTCAATCGGACCTTGGCCTGCTCTCTCTGCCCGGCCCGGTCATAGCCTTAGCAGAGAAACGTATTAAACATTTTGGTCTAGGTAGGCCAGGCTTACCTTTCCAAATGGAATATCAGGAAGGTCGCCATGTTTCGCTCCCCTCTCCGACGCTGGCTGGCGCAGGGCGCCGTTCTGCTACTGGCACTCGGGATGCTCGCCCCGGCCCAGGCCGCCGACCAGGTCCTGCGCATCGGCTATCAGAAGGGCGGCGGTCTGCTGGCGGTGCTCAAGGCCCAGGGCACGCTGGAGCAGGCCCTGGGCGCCCAGGGCTATCAGGTGAGCTGGCGCGAATTCCAGGCCGGCCCCCAGTTGCTGGAGGCCCTCAACGCCGGCAGCATCGACGTCGGCTACACCGGTTCACCGCCGCCGATCTTCGCCCAGGCGGCCGGGATCGACCTGGTCTACCTGGGCGCGGAACCGGCCAGCGAGGCGGTGGAGGCCATCCTGGTGCCGACCGCCTCGCCGATCCATGACGTCGCCGGCCTCAAGGGCAGGAAGGTGGCGGTGCAGAAGGGCTCGAGCGCCAACTTCCTGCTGGTCGCCGCCCTGGAAAAGGCCGGGCTGAGCTTCAAGGACATCCAGCCGGTCTATCTGCCGCCAGCCGATGCCCGCGCCGCCTTCGTCAACGGCTCGGTGGACGCCTGGGTGGTCTGGGACCCCTATCTCGCGGCCATCCAGCAGAGCCAGCCGGTGCGCGTGCTCGCCGACTACCAGGGCCTGCTGCACGCCAACAGCTTCTATGAGGGTTCCCGCCGTTTCGCCGACGCCCATCCCGCGGCGATCCGGCTATTGCTGGCAGAGCTGGCCAAGGCCGGTGCCTGGGCCAATGCCCACAAGCCCGAGGTAACGCGCATCCTGGCTGCCCAGATCGGGCTGCCGGAAACGGTAATCGCCACCTGGCAGGCGCGTACCGGTTATGGCGCGACGGCGCTGACGCCGGAGATCATCGCCACCCAGCAGCGGACCGCCGACATCTTCAAGGCCCAGGGGCTGATTCCCCGGGCGGTGGATGTCAGTCAGGCGGTCTGGCGGGCGCCCTAGGACACCGTTCAAAGGTTCGCGAGCTAGAGCCAGGCAAGGCGAAAATGGCTGAGGAAGCGGAGTTTAGTGGTGCTAAATGAGCATTCCGAAGCCATTTTCAACGCCGGCTGGCCGACGCGTAGCAGACTTTGAGCAGTCTCTAGGCGCGGCGGGGTAGGAGGTAACCCAGCAGAAACATCCCGGCGGCGGCCACCACCACCGAGGGGCCGGCCGGGGTGTCCTGGTACCAGGACAGGGTCAGGCCCAGGCAGACCGCGGCCATGCCCAGCAGGCTGGCGCCACAGGCCATCTGCTCGGGGCTGCGGGCATGGCGCTGGGCGGTGGCGGCGGGAATGATCAGCAGCGAGGTGATCAGCAGCACCCCGACGATCTTCATGGCCACGGCGATGACGATGGCCACCAGCAGCATCAGTGCCAGGCGGATCCAGGTCACCGGCAGGCCTTCGACCTGGGCCAGCTCCTCGTGCACGGTGATGGCCAGCAGCGGCCGCCACAGGCAGGCCAGGGCCACCAGCACCACGGCGCTGCCGCCAAGGATCCAGCGCAGATCGGCCGGGCCCACCGCCAGCAGATCGCCGAACAGGTAGCTCATCAGGTCGATGCGCACCTCGTGCATGAACGACAGCGCCACCAGGCCCAGCGACAGGGTGCTGTGGGCAAGGATGCCCAGCAGGGTGTCGGCGGCCAGGCCGCGGCGGCGCTGCAGCACCACCAGCACCACGGCCAGCGCCAGGCAGCCGACGGTGACGGTCAGGGTCGGACTGACATCCAGCAGGAAGCCCACGGCGACCCCAAGCAGGGCGGCGTGGGACAGGGTGTCGCCGAAATAGGCCATGCGCCGCCAGACCACGAAGGAGCCGAGGGGACCGGCGACGAGGGCGAGGGCGAGACCGGCGAGCAGGGCATACAGCAGGAAATCAGCCATGCTTGCAGTGGGCTCCATGGACATGCGGGGTCTTGACTACGCTGCCATGCAGGTCGTGGGCGTGATCGTGGTGATGGTGATAGACGGCGAGGTTGCGCGCACTCTGGCCGAACAGCGCCTGATAGGCCGGATCGCCGCTGACCTGCTCGGGATGGCCGGAGCAGCAGATGTGGCGATTCAGGCAGATCACCTGGTCGGTGGCGCCCATCACCAGATGCAGGTCGTGGGAGACCATCAGCACGCCGCAGCCATGGCGCTCGCGCAACTGGCCGATCAGCCGGTACAGCTCGCTCTGGCCGTTGATGTCGACGCCCTGCACGGGCTCGTCGAGCACCAGCAGCTCGGGCTGGCGAAGCAGCGCGCGGGCCAGCAGCACCCGCTGCAGCTCGCCGCCGGAAATGCTCTGCAGGGGACTGTCGATGACGCCCTCGGCGCCCACTTCACCCAGGGCGGCCAGGGCACTGGCGCGATTCACGCCCGGCACCAGGCGCAGGAAACGCAGCACCGACAGCGGCAGGGTGGCATCCACCTGCAGCTTCTGCGGCATGTAGCCGATGCGCAGCCGCGGGCGACGCCAGACACTGCCACGATCGGGCGTGAGCAGGCCGAGCACGCTGCGCACCAGGGTGGTCTTGCCGGCGCCATTGGGGCCGATGAGGGTGACGATGCGGCCGGGGTCCAGGGTCAGGCTGACCTGGTCGAGCACCGCCTGCCCGGCAAAGGTCACGCCGACATCCTGCAGCCGGATCAGCGCCTCGCTCATGCCTGCTTCCGGCAGGCGGCGCACTGACCGACCACTTCCACGGTCTGGCCTTCCACCTGGAAGCCCACGGCGCTGGCGCCGTCGAGGATGGCCTGGTGCACCGCCGGCTGTTCCAGCTCGATGCTCACCTGACAGCTGCGGCAGATCAGGAACTGGCCCTGATGGGCCTCGCCGGGATGGTTGCAGCCAACGAAGGCGTTGAGCGAGGCGATGCGGTGCACCAGGCCGTTCTCGACCAGGAAATCCAGCGCCCGGTAGACGGTGGGCGGCGCGGCACGGCGGCCGTCCTGCTCGCTGAGCACGGCCAGGATGTCGTAGGCGCCAAGCGGCTTGTGGCTTTGCCAGACCAGCTCCAGCACCCGCTTGCGCAGGTCGGTGAGGCGCACGCCGGCGCGGCTGCAGAGTGTGTCGGCCTCGGCCAGCGCGTGGGCGACGCAGCGCGAATGATCGTGGGGCCGGAAGGCCAGGGGGGCGTCGGACATGAAACAGTACCTTGGGAGCCAGGACGTTATTATATTGCACCTCTCTTAAGAATCGGGATTTTCACGTGCCGCGCCTCCTACCCCTCGTCGCCTCCCTGCTGCTCGCCTGCACCCTGCTGCCCGCCCAGGCCGAGGTGAAGGTGCTGACCAGCATCAAACCCCTGCAACTGATCGCCGCGGCCATCCAGGACGGCGCCGGCCAGCCGGCCGTGCTGCTGCCACCGGGCGCCTCGCCGCACCATTACGCCCTGCGGCCCTCGGACCTGCGCCAGGTGCGCGAGGCCAACCTGGTCTACTGGATCGGCCCGGATCTGGAGACCTTCCTGCCGGCGGTGCTCAAGGAACGCAAAGGTCCCAACCTGGCCATCCAGGAATTGCCCGGCCTGCACCTGCGCCGCTTCGGCGCAGAGCATGCGGACGCCCATGACGACGATCACGGCGATGAGCACGAGCACGATCACGATCACGATCACGATCACGAGCACGGTGATGAACAGGGCGGCGAACCGGAATACGCCCACGACCACGACCATCGTCCGGGCAGCCTGGATGCCCATCTCTGGCTGAGCCCGGCCAATGCCCGGGTGATCGCCACCCGGCTGGCCGCCGACCTGAGCCAGGCCGATCCGGCCAATGCGCAACGCTACGCAGCCAACCTCAAGACCTTCGAAAGCGCACTGGCCGCCAAGGACCAGAGCCTGCGCACCCAGCTGGCGCCGCTGGCCGGCAAGCCCTATTTCGTCTTCCACGAGGCGTTCGACTATTTCGAGGAAGCCTATGGCCTGAGCCATCGCGGCGTCTTCGCCCTGGGCGCCGACGTCCAGCCCGGCGCCCGTCACGTGGCCGCCATGCGCGAAGAACTCAAGGCCGCCGGCCCGACCTGCGTCTTCACCGAGCCGCCGCTTCAGCCAAGGATCGCCACCACCCTGAGCAGCGGTCTGCCGGTGACCCTGGTGGAACTCGATCCCCTCGGCGCAGGCATCCCGGTCGGTGCTCAAGGCTATGCCCAGCTCCTGCAGACCGTGGCCGACACCCTGGGCGGCTGCCTGGGCAAGCTGCCCTGAACCCTTGCCGGGCGACGGATCGGCAACCGCTGCCATCCGTCGCTCTCGGGCCACTTCGCGGTCGTTCAGCTTGCGTTCAGGACGAGTTCAGGCAGCGTTCAGGGCCATTGGCCTAATCTGCAACTGTCAGATCAGCAACGCCGAGGTCGCCCGGACATGTTCACCCTAGCGCAGCTCCCGCTACGGCAGATCGTCCGGACACTTCGACCCGACCTGGCGATGTTCATCCTTGTAACTCCACTGCAGGGTCACCAAGTCAGCTCTGGTCCCCTGTAGCCGTCTCGCGACGGAGCCGTCCCCCAACGGCAGTTTCCGATCCCCATGAAGTGCTCCTTACCTCTCCAACTGGAGAGGTTTTTTTTGCCTGGAATAAAGTGAGTGACCCCGTCCATGCCTCACCCGCGCTCGCCGTCAGCCCGCCAAAGCCGCCATAATCGGTGCCGGGGCGTCGCTGCGCGCAGCGTGAGCTACGTGCGGTCGCAGCCACAGAGAGTCTCGTTAGCTGTTCAGGAGTCTGCATGAAGATCCTCGTCGTCGAAGACGAAAACCTGCTGCGCCACCACCTCAAGGTGCGTCTGGGTGAAGCCGGTCATGTCGTCAATGCCGTGGCCGATGCGGAAGAAGCGCTCTACAGCGCCCGCGAATTCCACCACGATCTCGCCATCATCGACCTGGGCCTGCCCGGCATGAGCGGCCTCGATCTGATCCGTCAGCTGCGCAACCAGGGCGCCACCCTGCCGATCCTCATCCTCACGGCCCGCGGCAGCTGGCAGGACAAGGTCGAGGGCCTCGGTGCCGGGGCGGACGACTACGTGGTCAAGCCCTTCCAGTTCGAAGAGCTGGAGGCGCGCCTCAATGTGCTGCTGCGCCGCTCGGCGGGTTTCGTCCAGCCGAGCATCCGCGCCGGCTCGCTCAAGCTGGACCTGGGCCGCCAGCAGGCCTTCAACGAAGAACAGCCGCTGCAGCTGACCGCCTACGAATACCGGCTGCTGGAATACCTGATGCGCAACCACCAGCAGGTGATCACCAAGGAGCGGCTCATGGAGCAGCTCTACGACGATGACGGCGAGCACGACAGCAACGTCATCGAGGTGCTGGTCGGCCGCCTGCGGCGCAAGCTGGAAGCCAGCTGCCAGATGCAACCCATCGAAACGGTCCGGGGCCGCGGCTACCTGTTCACCGAGCGCTGCCAGTGATCCGTTCCTTTCGCGTGCGGCTGCTGCTCAGCGCGGCGCTGCTGGTGATCGTCTGCCTGGCGCTGATCGTGCCGGCGATCCGCAATGCCTTCGACCGTACCGTGGAAAACTTCGTCGCCGCGCGGCTGGAGGCCAACGCCAACACCCTGATCGGCGCGGCGCGGGCCATCGACGGGCGCCTGGCGATGCCGGAAATGATCGCCGAGGAGGTCTTCGACCGACCCGGTTCGCCGATCCTCGGCTATGTCTACGACCAGAACGGTCGCCTGCTCTGGCGCTCGCGCTCGGCGATCAAGGAGCGGCCCAACTACCGGCCGACCTTCGACGGCGGCGGGGTCAAGCTGGTCAAGGCCACCGATGACCAGGGCCAGGGCTTCTTCGTCTTCGATCGCGAGGTGCTGCTGGGCAATCCGCCGGTGGCCGGCTTCAGCGTGGTCACCATGCAGCCGGCCGAGGAATACGAACGGCTGCGCGCGACCTTCGTGCATCAGGTGATTCTCTGGCTGGTCGGGGTGCTGGGTGCGCTGCTGGTATTGCTGGCCCTGGTCATGCAGTGGAGCCTGAGACCGCTGCGGCGCCTCAGCCAGCAGCTGGACGCGGTGGAAACCGACCAGCGCGAGCTGCTCGACGAAAAGAACGTGCCCAGCGAGATCAGCCGCCTGATCCGCTCGCTCAACCGCCTGCTCGATCACGAACGGCTGCAACGCGAGCGCTACCGCGACACCCTGGGCGATCTGGCCCACAGCCTGAAGACCCCCTTGGCGGTGTTGCAGGGGGTGACCGAAGAGTTGCGCCGGCAGCCGCAGCTGGATCAGGAGGTCGGCACCCTGCAGACCCAGATCGAGCGCATGAACCAGCAGGTGATGTACCAGTTGCAGCGGGCCACCCGCCAGGGCGGCGCGGTGCTCAGCCGGCCGCTGGAACTGGCGCCGCTGCTGGACTCCCTGTTCAGCACCCTGGACAAGGTCTATGCCGAGAAACGCGTCCAGGCCGAGATGGACCTGCCGCCGAATCTAAGGGTGCAGGCCGAGGAGGCCGCCATGCTGGAGGTGTTCGGCAATCTCCTGGAAAACGCCTATCGGCTCTGCCTGACCCAGGTGCGGGTCAGCGCCCGTCGCCATACCGAGCACTGGGTGCTCGATATCGAGGACGACGGCCCGGGCATCCCTGCCGAACGGCGCGAAAGCGTGCTGCGCCGCGGCATGCGCATGGACAGCCGGCACCCGGGGCAGGGCATCGGCCTGGCGGTGGTGCAGGACATCCTCGAAGGCTATCGCAGCAGCCTGACCATCGACGAGTCGAGTCTGGGCGGCGCTCGTATCCGCTTCCGCCTGCCGGCGGCGATTTCCCCGGAGCGGCCTTCCTTGGTGCACAATGGCGCCAGGACGTGACCCATGGGTCATGGCTTGCGTCTGCTCCTGATAGTGAAATTCTGTCTGTAAGGACCCCGGCATGAGCCGCGACTGCCGTCACCTCGAATCCCTGTTGCACCACGATATTCCCATCACCAAGGCCCTGGGCCTGGAAGTCCGCGACTGGAGCGAGCAGCGCCTGCAGCTGCATGCTCCGCTGGATGCCAACATCAACCACGCCAGCACCATGTTCGGTGGCAGTCTCTATTGCGTGGCCGTGCTGGCCGGCTGGGGCTGGCTGTACCTGCGGCTGCGCGAAGCCGGCATCGAAGAAGGCCACATCCTCATCCAGGAAGGCCAGATCAGCTATCCGCGGCCCATCACCGCCGACGCCCTGGCCTATGGCGAACCGCCCGAAGCCCGCGCCTGGGAACGCTTCGAGACCACCTTCCGCCGCCGCGGTCGCGCGCGCATCACCCTGCAGTCGCGCATCGTCACCGAGAGCGGTGAGGATGGGGTGCGCTTTACCGGTCAGTACGTGCTGCACCGCTGAAAGCTTGTCCAAAGTCTGCTGCGCGTCGGCCAAACTGCGTTGAAAAGACCCTGGGCCGCCAGCCCGGTCGGAATGCTCATTTACCAATCGTAAACTCGCGCGCGAGTCCGATCCGCTTCCTCAGGTCTTTTCGCGGGGCCGCCCAGGCCTTGTCTGGCTCTAGCTCGCGAGCCTTTGAACAAGCTTTGGCCAGGTAGCGCGGCATGCAAAAGGGCGACCCTGGGGTCGCCCTTTTTTTGTGGCCGTTCCCCGGCTAGCCGTGGGGATGCGGCTCGGACTTCGCCTGCTGGGCGGTATTGGTGTCGGGCAGGTTGTCCGGCGGCACGGCCAGGGCGCGCAGGGCGCCGGACATGATCTCGCTGAAGGTCGGCGCCGAGACCAGGCCGCCGAAGTAGCCTTCCTTGGTCGGGGTATCCAGCATCACCGCCAGCACCAGCTTGGGATCGGCCGCCGGCGCCATGCCGACGAACATCGAACGATAGGCGTGCTCGGTGTAGCTGCCGGAGCCGGCCTTGCGCGCGGTACCCGACTTGCCGGCCACGTGATAGCCGGGCACCCGGGCGCGGATCACGCCGCCGTCGTCTTCCACCACGTGGTTGAGCATCATGCGGATGCGCCGGGCGATGGTCGGGTCCATGGCCTGGACACTCTGCTGCTTCTGGTCCTTGAGCAGGGTCAGGGGCGTCAGCTGGCCATCGTTGGCGATCACCGAGTAGGCCTGGGCCAGTTCGGCGACATTGACCGCCAGGCTGTAGCCAAAGGACATACTGGCCGTGGCGATCTGCGACCACTTGGTGTGGCCGGGCAGGTAGCCGGCGTTCTCGCCCGGAAAGCCCAGCGCCAGGGGATTGCCGAAGCCGACCCGGCTGAGCTGCTCGTAGATGGGCAGCGGCCCGATCTGCAGGGCCACCTTGCTCATGCCGATGTTGGACGAGTTGAGCAGTACCCCGGTCATGGTCAGCACGCCGCGCTTGGCCACGTCGTGGATGGTATGACCGTCGATGGTCATCCAGCCCGGCGCCACGTCCACGGTGCTGTTCTCGTTGAACTTGCCCGAGGCCAGGGCCACCGACATGCTGAACGGCTTGATCACCGAACCGGGCTCGAAGGCGTCGGTCAGGGTGCGGTTGCGCATGTTGGGGATCTGCAGGGTGGCGCGGTTGTTGGGGTTGTAGGAGGGGAAATTGGTCATCGCCAGGATCTGGCCGGTCTTGGGATTGACCAGCACCGCCGACCCGGACTGGGCGCCGAACTTCTCCACCGCGGTCTGCAGGGCGCGATAGGCGATGAATTGCAGGCGCAGGTCGATGGACAGGGCGACGTCCTTGCTCGGTCGCGGCTGGCGCACCACGCGGATGTTCTTGACCACCGAGCCGCGCGGATTGATCAGCACCTCGCGCACGCCGCCCTTGCCGGCCAGCCAGTCCTCGAAGCCCAGTTCCAGCCCCTCCTGGCCATGGCCGTCGATGTTGACCATGCCGATCACCTGGGCCACCAGGTCGGAGCTGGGGTAATAGCGCTTGTATTCCTTGATCTGGCGGACCCCGGGCACGCCGAGGGCCATGATGTTCTCGCCGTCGATGGGCGACAGCGCCCGGGCCAGGTAGAGGAAGTGCTTTTCCGGATGGCCGAGGATCAGGTTGCGCAACTCGGCTTCGGGCTTGTGGATGGCCTGGGCCAGGCGCCCCAGCTGGTCGGCGCTGTCCTGCATCTCGGCCGGATTGCACCAGATGGTCACCACCTCGGTGGAAACCGCCAGGGGCGCACCGTTGCGGTCGGTGATCATGCCGCGGGTGACCGGAATGGGAATGTGGCGCACCGAGCGGCGGTCGCCCTGGTCGCCGAGGAAGGCGGCGTCGATCAGCTTGAGGTAGGTGATGCGGCCGGCGACCACGCAGGTCAGCAGGATCAGCACGGCGACCACGACATAGAAGCGATAGCGGGGTGCGGCCGTCATGGCGGCTCCTGCGCGAGAAGGGGGCTTGGGCATGGTCACAACTGGTTACAACCGTCAGGGACGCGCATGGTAACTGGTCCAGCCATCGGCCGGAAACCGCTGGGCGGTCCGGGGCGGTACACTGTGCACATGAGCGACATCCCCCTGCACGACCTTTCCACCCCTACCGTGACCTGCGAGAGCTGTCAGGCCTGGTGCTGCCGCCAGGAAGTCCTGCTGTTCGACGATGCCGGCGTGCCTGCCCGCTACATCGAGGAAGACTGGACCGGCACCCGCATGAGGCGTCTCGACGACGGCTGGTGCGCGGCCCTGGATCGCGAGCAGATGAACTGCAGCATCTACGAGGTGCGCCCCTGGGTCTGCCGGATCTTCGACATGGCCGGCCCGGAATGCCTGGAAGAACGGGCGGACATGAAAAGGGCAATGGAGAGCGGTGATTTCTGAGGCATTCGCCTGAAAGGTGAACCGTCCGGGTGGTCCCATCGCGGCCATGGGCCGCTCCTACGGAACCATCCGACCTCTGTAGGAGCGGCCCATGGCCGCGAACAGCCTAGCACCGGAGTTCCACAGAAGCGGCCGCATCGGCGGACTGCCATGGCCGCGAGCGCTAGTATACGTGCTGTTACTAACGCAGCTTCTGCGGCTTGTAGGCGCAATAGTTCGGGCGCGGGCCGACCCTTGGGTGGTTGCGGCAGGTTTCCGGGCGCTGGTCGTAGATGGTGCACAGCCGCGTCTTGGGATGCAGATAGATGCAGTCGTTGTTGGACAGCCGCACCAGGGTGAACAACCCGGTCTTGGCATTGAGGCGTTCGACCACGCCGTCCTTCTTGAGCCGCTTGGCGATGTCCTTGAGCGGCTCGCCCTTCTCGAATTCGTCCACCACGCCCATGCGGATCAGATCGGACAGGCGGGCCTCCACCGGCAGGGTGCAGCAGCTGGACACGCAGTCCAGGCACATGGCCTTGTCGTAACGGATCCAGGTTTCGGTGCGATCGAGATCGGCACCGAGAATGCGCAGTATCTGAGCCATGGCTTACTCGGCGAAGGTGACCTGACCATTGGCCAGGGAGGCGACACGGGCCAGGGATTCGACGCGATAGCCCTGGGCATCCAGTTCGGCGCGACCGACCTGGAAGGACTTCTCGATGACGATGCCCAGGCCGGCGACCTGTGCCCCGGCCTGACCGATGATGGAGATCAGCGCCTTGGCCGCCTTACCGTTGGCAAGGAAGTCGTCGATGATCAGCACCCGGTCGTCGGACGACAGATGCATGGTCGAGACGGCTATGGTGCTCTCGGTCTGCTTGGTAAAGGAATAGACACTGGCGACCAGTAGATTGTCGGTCAGGGTCAGCGACTGGTGCTTGCGGGCGAAGATCACCGGCACGCCCAGCTTCAGGCCGGTCAGTACCGCCGGGGCGATCCCCGAGGCTTCGATGGTCACGATCTTGGTGATGCCGGCGTCGGCGAAGCGGCGGGCGAACTCCTGACCGATGTCGCGCATCAGCGCCGGATCGATCTGGTGGTTGAGGAAGGCATCGACCTTGAGCACCTGCTCGGAGAGTACTTGGCCTTCGCTGCGAATCTTGGCTTTGAGGCGTTCCACGCGGACGGTCCTTTAACGGCAACGCCCGGGCCTGAGTACAGGACCGGGTCTGGGAATACGGGAGGGCGGCGATTGTGCCCTATCTTTCAAGAAAGTCGTTAGTTTGCCGACAAATCGTCCTATAGGTATCCGCAACGGATAGCCGACGCTTGCCGGTGGCTGGCACAGGAGTGGTCGAACATGGGTGTTTTGTTGTCACCGGGGATTCGCGTGCTGAGCCAGTTCGGCTTCGCCCGCAAGTTCGCCCTGCTGCTGGTGCTGTTCATCCTGCCCCTGGCGGTCAGTCTCTGGCTGCTGGGCGCCGATTTCCAGGCCAAGCTGGCCACCGTCAGTGGCGAGCGCAGTGGCGTGCGGCTGCTGCAACGGCTCGACGCAGTGGAGGAGGAACTCACCCTCCGGCGCAACCTGACCGCGCGCTGGAAGGCGATCGACACCAGTCGCCAGGAGACGCCGGCCGTGCAGGCCGCCATCGCCGCCCTGGAAAGTCGCAACGACAGCCGGCGCGAGCGGCTCGCCCGGCTTGAACAGCAACTGGGGATCGAAGGGGCCGGCGCGGATGTGCAGGCGCGCTTCAAGACCCTGCAGCAGGCGCTCGCCGGGCTCGAGGTCGCGGATCTGCGCGGCCTGGGCTGGTGGCCGGACGGCTACGACAGATTCACCGCCGCCCTCGGTGCCGTCCAGGCGCTGCGCGAGGAAATCGCCCTGGACAGCGGCCTCATCCTCGATCCCTGGATGGAAACCTATCTACTGATGCAGATCGGCACCACCCAGTCGGTCGAGTTGTACGAACGCCTGGGCCGCCTGGCCAGCGTCGGCCAGGCCAGTGTGGTCTCCGGCCAGTTCAGCCTGCAGAGCCGCCTGCAGCTGCGCGACCTGCGCGCGCGCGTCGGCGACTCCAGCGAAAGCCTGGCCAAGGTCGCCGTCCTGCTCGGCAACAAGCTGCCCGCCGACATGGCCGGCTGGAAGGACGACTACCAGAAGGTCAGCAGCCAACTGGACGCCAGTCTCAAGACCCTTGATCAGGGGGTATTCGGCGGCGAGATCACGCTCAGGCCGGAGCAGTTCGAAGCCACCCTGGACGGCGTCCTGCAAGGTCTGCAGACCTTCCGCCAGCAGACTCTGAAGAACCTGGATCAACGGCTGCAATACTATGGCGCCGATGCCGTGCGCAGCTTTGGCGCCATTGCCGCCGGCTTCGGTCTGCTGCTGGTGGTGACCTGCTATCTGCTGCTGTGCATGCAGGCCGCCATTCGTGGCAGCGCCCGGCGCATCACCACCCTGGCCGAAGGCCTGCGCGACGGCGATCTGACCCGCTCGGCGCAGGTGAGTGGCCAGGACGAACTGGCCGAGATCGGGCGCGCCCTTGACCTGGCCGTGGTGCAGTTGCGGGGCAGCCTGCAGGCGGTCGAACAGGAGAGTCGCCAGGTGGGCACGGCTTCCGGCGAGCTGGGTCAGCAGGCCGAGGCGGCGCTGGGCGCCGTGGAGGCCCAGCGCCAGCAGATCACCCAGATCGCCACCGCCGCCACCGAACTGGCCGCCACCGCCCAGGGCGTGGCGCGGAGTTGCGAAGAGGCCGCCGGCCGTGCCGAGCAGATGCGCGGCATCGCCGAGGCCAGCCAGAGCGACAGTCGTCAGACCACGGCCAGCATCCAGCGCCTCAACCAGCGCCTGGACGAGACGGCGGCGGCCATGGCCCAGGTCAATGCCCAGGCCGGGCAGATCCAGCAGGTGGTGGACGTCATCCGCGGCATCGCCGAACAGACCAACCTGCTGGCGCTCAACGCCGCCATCGAGGCGGCCCGGGCGGGTGATCAGGGAAGGGGATTCGCGGTGGTCGCCGATGAGGTGCGTTCGCTGTCGCAGCGCACCCAGGCCTCCACGGCGCAGATCGCCGGGACCGTCGGCAGCCTGAGCGGCACCGTGGCCCAGGCCGTGTCCCTGATGCAGGATGCCTGTGGCCAGGCCGCCAGCGACGCCCAGTCGATCACCGGGCTGGGAAGGCGACTGGAAGAGATTGCCGAGTCGGTACAGGGCGTCTCCGACACCCTGGTGCAGATCGCCACCGCCGCCGAGCAGCAGGCGGTCACCGCCGATCAGGTCAGCGGCAATATCCAGCAGGTCGATGGGGCCGCGGCCGATCTGCTCGGCAACGCGCGCACGGTGCAGAGCACGGCGGTGGGTCTGGAGGCGGGCAGTCGCACCCTGACGGCCAACACCACCCGTTTCCGCCTGGGCTAGAACGCAGAAGGGGCGCCTCTCAGGGCGCCCCTTCCAGTCACGGAATGGCTGATCAGGCGCGGGTATCGAGCAGCCGGCCCAGGGTTTCCTGCGAGGCCTGCATGACCTTGGTACCGGCCAGCGCCTGGTACTTGCCGACATCCAGATTGACCAGTTCGCTGGCCAGATCGGCCTGGCTGTTGGTGGTCGCGCCCAGGGCTTGCTGCTCGTTGCGCGCCGTCTGGGAGGCGAGGGCGGCACCGGCCTTTTCGACCGTGCGGCTACCGTTCTGGTAGGCCTGCACCCCGGCATAGAGCGAATTGCTTGAAGTCACGTTCATGGACAGGGTCCTCGACGGTGATGTCAAAGGGCTATTGAAGCAGCTTTGACGCCAAAGAACCAGCAGTCCGTGTCGCCGCCTGTGTCCGGCTATTGCCGGATAGTCGCCTGGTTGCCCTGGCCGCTCTGGCGCAGATCGAGGCCGTTGCCTGGGCTTGCCTGACTGATCGAGGCGTACTGGCCAGCGCCCTGCTGGCTGGCGCTGACCCGGGCATCGCTGGCCAGCCCCGCCTGCAGGAGATGGCCGTCGCCCACCTGCTCGACGCCGAGTTCGACGTTGTCGCCCACCCAGACCGCACTGATCTCGTTGTCGTTGCCCTGGGCAGCCAGGATCAGGTGGGAATCGTTACCGCCGATCAGGACGCCGGCGCTGTTGCGCTGGCCCTGCTGTTGCAGTTCGAGGCGATTGCCGTTGCCGGTCACGCTCGCCTGGACCGCGTTGTCGTCGCCCCGCTGGCGCACGCTGACGCTCTGGGGGCGATCGGCGCGGCTGTTCTGCTGCACCGCCGCGCTGTTGCGCTGGCCGATCTGGACCAGCTCCGCGTCCTGCTGTCGCGTGCTCTGGCGAATCGTCGCCCGGTTGTCGTCACCCCGCTGCTCGACCACCGCCCGATTGGCACCGCCGCCCTGCAGCAGCTCGACCTCGTTGCGCGCGCCCAGGCTCAGTACGTCCTGGACATGATCGTCGCCCACCTGCCTGAGTCGCGCGGCGCTGTCGCGACCGTCCTGGAACAGATTCAGTCCGTTGCGCTCGCCCTGTTGCTCGATGCGCAGCCGCTGATCGTCACCGCCCTGGCGTACCAGGGCTTCGTCGAGCAGGCCGCGCTGGACGATGTCCACCGTGTTGCGCTGGCCATGGCCCTGATAGACATAGGCGTGGCTCTGGCTGGACTCGCGCTGGTCAATGAGGACCTCGCGCGCACCGCCGGCCGCCTGGGTGACATTGGTGAAGTTGCCGACGCCGCCCTGCTCGACGCGGGTACGGTCGCCCTGGGAGGCGCTCTGGGTGAGATAGGCCTGGCTGGCACGACCGCTCTGGCTGACCTCCAGGGTGCCCTGGCGGGTATCGGGTTCCTGGCTCAGGAAGGCGCCGAGGCGCTCGCCGCGCTGCTCCACGAGGGTCTGGTTGTCCAGCGCCCAGGCATGGCTGGTCAGGCCGAGCAGGCCCAGGCAGGTCAGGAACTTGAAGGTAGGCACTGGGGCGATCCGGCAGCGGTAGACAGGGCAGTCTGCCGCCGGCCTGGCCCTGCGGCCATCGCCCGAAAGACTGATATCAGCCCGGCAGGCGCAGGTGCGCGGCGACCGCGGCAGGGGTGGCGGCGGCCAGGTGCGGCACCGTGCCCAGGCAGGGCGCCGGCAGGCGTTCGTGCAGGGTGGCGAGGTTGTCGTCCAGGCGCAGGGTGGCCGGGGCCACCAGATTGGCCACCCAGCCGGCCAGTGGCAGGCCGTCGGCGAGGATGGCCTCGGCGCTGAGCAGGGCGTGGTTGATGCAGCCCAGGCGTACCCCCACCACCAGGATCACCGGCAGACCCAGCTCGCGGGCCAGATCGGACAGGGACTCGCGGCCGGCCAGGGGCACGCGCCAGCCGCCGGCGCCTTCCACCAGGCTGAAATCGGCCTGCAGCGCCAGGATCCGCCGCACCGGTGCGGCCAGGGCGGCGACGCTGAGGTCGATGCCGGCTTCGCGAGCCGCCAGGTGCGGGGCGATGGCGGGTTCCAGGGCGATGGGGTTGATGTCGCTGTAGCCGAGTGGCAGCGAGGTCTCGCCGAGCAGCGCCAGGGCATCGCCGTTGCGCAGTCCCTCGGCAGTGCGCTCGCACCCGGAGGCCACCGGCTTGATCCCGGCGGTGGCGAGGCCCTGCAGCCGGGCTCGGTGCAGCAGCCCGGCGGCGATGGTGGTCTTGCCGATCTCGGTGTCGGTGCCGGTGACGAAATAGGCGGGCATGGCGGTCATTCCTTGCGCAGCAGGACGTGGATCACCTGGTAGGTGGCGGGCAGGCCGGCGGGCTCGCGCAGGCCCTCGTAGGCCTGGGTGAAGGCGGCCAGGCGCTGGCGCCCGGTGAGGCCCTGGGGGCGCCCCTGGTTGAGGTTGTGGGCGCCGATGGCCTTCAGGTGCTGGGTCAGGGCGCGCAGATCGGGGAAGTGCAGCCGCTCGGGTGCGACCTCCAGCGTCAGCACCTGCAGGCCGCTGGCCTGGGCGGCTGCGGCATAGGCCGCCTGCTGACGGAAGCGATTGACGTGCACCTGGTCGTCCACCCGGGCCCAGCTCTGGCGCAGTTCGTCGAGGGTGCCGGCGACCAGGCTGCTGAAGGCCAGCACACCGCCTGGCCGCAGGATGCGGCGCGCCTCGGCGAGCACGGCGGGCAGGTCCGGGCACCATTGCAGGGCCAGACTGGAGAGGACGAGATCGCAGCAGGCGTCGCGCAGCGGTAGGCGTTCGGCATCGGCGGTCAGGTAGTGGCCGGCACCGGCGCCCTGGGCACGGGCATGGCGGAGCATGCCGGGCGCCAGGTCCAGGGCCAGGCCTTGGGCCTGCGGATGGCGCTGGGCCAGGGCGCGGCTGCAATAGCCGGTGCCACTGCCGAGGTCCAGCCAGCGTTGCGGATGCAGAACGGGTAGCCGGGCGAGCAGGCCGTCGGCGACCCGGCGCTGCAGCAGGGCGGCGCCGTCGTACTGCGCGGCGGCGCGGGAAAAGGACAGCGCCACCTGGCGCTTGTCGGGCAATACGTCAGCCATCGCGTCCTGCATAGATGAATTCACGGATACGGGTGGCCACCTCGTCCGGGCGCTCCAGGGGCAGGCCATGGCTGGCGTGCTCCAGGACCTCGACCTGGGCGTTGGGCAACTCGTCGCGCAGGGCCTGGGCAGCCGTCGCCGGGACCAGGGCGTCATGGGCGCCGAACAGGTGCAGCTGGGGACCGCTGAAGGCCTGCAGGGCGGCGCGGGTGTCCAGGCGCGCCAGCAGCTCCAGACCGGCGATGACCACCTCGGGGTCGATCTCGGGCAGGGTCACCTGCAACTGGCGGGCAAGGGTGCGGCTGTCGCGCGCGCCCTGGGCCACCAGCAGGGTGAAACGCCTGAGGGTCTGGTCGGCGTCCAGCGAGCAGGCCTCGAAGAAATCGGTGAAGACGCTGCGCGCCATGGCGGTCTGCCAGCCAGCGCGGGCGACGAAGCAGGGATTGCTGGCCAGGGTGATGAGGCCGTGCACGCCCTGGGGGCGGCGCAGGGTGAATTCGCTGGCGAGCATGCCGCCCAGCGACCAGCCGGCCAGCCAGCCGCCCTCGGCGATGCGGGCTTCCAGGTCGGTGAACCAGGCCTGGGTGTCGGTCAGGGTCGGCAGCGGTTCGATCAGCACGTCGAGAAAGGGTGCCTGCTCGACGAGTTCGTCACGCAGGGGCTCCAGCGGAGCGTTGCCCAGGCCCCAGCCGGGCAGCAAGATCAGGGTATCGCGCATGGGTCGGTCACTTATCCGCGTCAGGCGGTAATTCGGCCATGGCCTGGGCCAGAGCGTCGAGCAAGAGGTCCACGTGCGCTTCGCGATGGGCCGCCGTCAGGGTTACCCGCAGGCGGGCACTGCCGGCCGGTACGGTGGGCGGTCGGATGGCGGTGACCAGGATCCCGCGTCGGCGCAGGGCGGCGGAGAGTGCGAGGGCGCGCGCGCTGTCGCCGACCAGGATGGGCTGGATCGGCGTGGCGCTGAGCATAAGGTCCAGGCCGAGAGCCGTCGCGCCCCTGCGGAATCTCTGGATCAAAGTGTGCAGAAGCTCACGGCGCCAGCCTTCCTCACGGACGAGCTGCAGGGCGGCGAGGGTGGCGCAGGCCACCGCCGGCGGCTGGCTGGTGGTGTAGATGTAGGGCCGGGCGAACTGGATCAGGGTCTCGATCAGCGCTTCGCTGCCGGCGACAAAGGCCCCGGCGGTGCCGCAGGCCTTGCCCAGGGTGCCGACCAGCACCGGGACCTGACTCTGGTCCAGGCCGAAATGCTCGACGATGCCGCCACCGCTGGCGCCCAGGGTGCCGATGCCGTGGGCATCGTCCACCAGGGTCCAGGCGCCGTGACGCTGGGCGACCTGGCAGAGTTCGGGCAGGGCGGCCAGATCGCCATCCATGCTGAAGACCCCGTCGGTGACCACCAGGGTGTCGCCTTCGGCCTTGGCCAGGCGCGTGGCCAGGCTGGCGGGATCGTTGTGCAGATAGCGGCCGAAACGCGCGCCGCTGAGCAGGCCGGCATCGAGCAGGGAGGCGTGGTTGAGGCGGTCTTCCAGCACCGTGTCGCCACGCCCGACCAGGGCGGTGACCGCCGCCAGGTTGGCCATGTAGCCGGTGGAAAACAGCAGGGCGCGCGGCCGCCCGGTGAGTTCGGCCAGGGCCTCTTCGACCAGGTGGTGCGGACCGCTGTGGCCGATCACCAGGTGCGAGGCGCCACCCCCCACCCCCCAGCGCTCGGCGCCCGCGCGCAGGGCGGCGATCACCTGGGGATGATTGGCCAGGCCCAGGTAGTCATTGCTGCAGAAGGCCAGCAGGGGTTCGCCATCCACCACCACCTCGGGGCCCTGGGGCGCTTCCAGCAGCGGGCGGCGCCGATAGAGGTGCTCGGCGTGACGCTGGGCCAGGCGGGCGGCGAGGTCGAAGGCCATGGGGTTCTCGATCAGGTGGCAAGGCCCCTCACCCCGAGGGGAGAGGGGGAAGAGCGGGGCGTGAGGGTCAGGCAGTGGCAGCGTCGTAGAAGAGTTCGCCGTTGCGCTGTTCTACCAGGGCCTGCTCGATGGTGGCCTGGTGCACCTCGTCGGCATGCTCTTCGCGGGCTTCGGGCTGGATGCCGAGGCGGGCGAACAGCTGCATGTCCTTGTCGGCCTGGGGGTTGCCGGTGGTCAGCAGCTTTTCGCCGTAGAAGATGGAGTTGGCGCCGGCCAGGAAGGCCAGGGACTGCATCTGCTCGTTCATCTGCTCGCGACCGGCGGACAGGCGCACATGGGACTTGGGCATGAGGATGCGCGCCACCGCCAGGGTGCGGATGAAGTCGAAGGGATCGACGTCCTTCTCGTCGGCCAGCGGGGTGCCCTGGACCTTGACCAGCATGTTGATCGGTACCGACTCGGGATGCTCGGGCAGGTTGGCCAGCTGGATCAGCAGGCCGGCGCGGTCGTCCACCGACTCGCCCATGCCGAGGATGCCGCCGGAGCAGATCTTCATCCCGGCTTCGCGGACGTAGGCCAGGGTCTGCAGGCGCTCGCCGTAGGTGCGGGTGGTGATGATGCTGCCGTAGAACTCCGGCGAGGTGTCCAGGTTGTGGTTGTAGTAGTCGAGGCCGGCGTCGGCCAGGGCGCGGGTCTGCTCCTGGTCCAGGCGGCCGAGGGTCATGCAGGTCTCCAGGCCCAGCGCCTTGACGCCTTGTACCATCTGCAGGACATAGGGCATGTCCTTGGCGGACGGGTGTTTCCAGGCGGCGCCCATGCAGAAGCGGGTCGAGCCGATGGCCTTGGCCTCGGCGGCCGCCTCCAGCACCTTCCGCACCTCCATCAGCTTTTCCTTTGCCAGGCCGGTGTTGTAGTGGCCGGACTGGGGGCAGTACTTGCAGTCTTCCGGGCAGGCGCCGGTCTTGATCGACAGCAGGGTGGAGACCTGCACGCGATTGGGATCGAAGTGCTGGCGATGCACGCCCTGGGCCTGGAACAGCAGGTCGTTGAAGGGCTGCTGGAACAGGGCGCGGACTTCGGCGAGAGTCCAGTCGTGACGCAGGGCGGTAGCGCTCATGGGAGATCCTCGATGCAGGGGGCGGCCGGGTGCCGGAGCGGGGCCGGTGAGTGCGGTCGACCTTAGCCGAAGTCTGGGTTGACTACTGCTCATAAAATGAGCAATTGCCGGATTTTTTGCAGGGAGATTGATGGAGTCGTAGGTCGGGTTGAGCGCTAGTAAAGCCCCAACAGGGCTGGCACGGTGCTGGTTATTGGGCTTCGACGGTGGAGCTGTCCCAACCCAACCTACGCGCTAACCCCCTCTCCCTTTGGGCGAAGATTGGGGTGAGGGCGAAGCCTAGAGCATCCGCTCCAGCCCCACCGCCTTGACCACCCAGGCGTTGAAGCGGCGCCAGGCGCTGCCCGGTTCGTGGTGCAGCGCCCGGGGCTGGCCGTCGCGTTCGCTGACCCACTCCAGCCGCACCTGCCCGCGATCCTCGACACGCCTGACCGCATAGGAGACGCTCGGGTCCATGCCCTGCAGCATCAGCTGGCGCAGGCGACCGGTGAGGGCCGGGCTGTCCACCAGGATGCCGACCTCGGTGTTCCACAGCACCGAGCGTGGATCGAAATTGAAGGAGCCGATGAAGGACCAGCGCCCATCGATGGCCATGGCCTTGCTGTGCAGACTGGATTCGGATTCGCCAAAACTGTAGGGCAGGGCGGAGCGTTTCTGGTCCGGGCGGGCGCGCAACTCATAGAGCCTGACCCCCTGGGCCAGCAGGGCCGCGCGATAGGGCGCATAGCCGGCGTGCACGGCGGGTACGTCGGTGGCTTCCAGGGCGTTGGTCAGCACCCGGACATCGACGCCGCGGGCGGCCAGGCCACCCAGGTAGGCGACCCCCTGATTCATCGGCACGAAGTAGGAAGAGACCAGCAGCAGTTCGTGCTGGGCGCCGTCCAGGGTCGGTTGCAGCTGATGGGCGAGCAGCAACTGCCAGTCCGGTTCGTCCTCGGCCAGCACCTTGCGCGGCGCATCCCAGAATGCCTGGGCATGGGCCCAGGTCAGCTCCTGCAGCCAGCCGTCGAGCTGGGGCGCGGTGGCGTAGCGCCGCAGGCGGTTGTACAGCGCCAGGTCGCGGGTGCGTTCGCTGTCGAGGTAATGATGCAGCCGCGCGCGCAGCCGCACCAGCGCGGTGGGCGAGGGGGCGAACCAGCGCAGCCGCCGGGCCGGCTGGCTCAGCGGACTGTTCCAGTACTGGTCGAAGCTGGTGCCCAGCTGCCGCGCCACCGGGCCGGCGGCGAGCAGGTCGAGATCGGTGAAGTTCATCTCCGGGCGGGCATCGAAGTACTCGTCGCCCAGGTTGCGGCCGCCGACGATGGCCACGCTGTCGTCGGCCAGCCACAGCTTGTTGTGCATGCGGCGGTGCTGATGGTTGAGATCCACCAGGCGGCCCAGGGCCCGGGTCGGACCGGTGCTGCGGCCCAGGTGCAGCGGATTGAAGACGCGGATCTGCACATTGGGATGGGCCGCCAGCACGGCGATCTGGTAGTCGTTGCCGTCGCTGCTGGTGTCGTCGATGAGAAAGCGGATGCGCACGCCGCGATCCGCCGCCTTGAGCAGTTCGTTGACCAGCAGCCGCGTGGTCAGGCCGTCGTGGACGATGTAGTACTGGATGTCCAGGCTGCGCTGGGCCTTGCGGATCAGCTCGGCGCGAGCGGTGAAGGCGTCGGTGCTGGTTTCCAGCAGACGCAGACCCGACAGGCCCGGATGGGTGGCGCCGGCCATGCGCACCTGGCTGTCCAGGGCGGTGCCGGCGACCGGCAGGACCTGGGAGGCGTGGCGCGGAATCGGCGTGGCGCAGCCGGCCAGCAGCGCCAGCAGCAGGGGCACGACCAGGCGGATCACAGGCTGTCCTTGAGGCGATACCAGAGCATGCCCAGGGCCAGCAGCGGCGACCTCAGGTGGCGACCGCCGGGAAAGCGCGCATGGGGCACCCGGGCGAACAGGTCGAAACCGGCCGACTGGGCGAGGATCGCCTCGGCCAGCAGGTGACCGGCCAGGTGGGTAGCGTTGACCCCATGACCGGCATAGGCCTGGGCATGGAAGACATTGGGGTGCTCGCGCAGCCGGCCGATCTGCGGCAGGCGATTGGCGCCGATGCCGATCATGCCGCCCCAGGCGTAGTCCACCCGCACGTCCGCGAGTTCGGGGAAGACCTCCAGCATCTTCGGCCGCATGTAGCCGGCGATGTCCCTGGGATCGCGTCCGGAATAGTGGCAGGCGCCGCCGAACAGCAGGCGGCGGTCGGCGGAAAGGCGGAAGTAGTCCACCGCCACGTTCTGGTCGCAGACCGCGCGATTGCCTGGCAGCAGGCGCGCGGCGCGTTCGGCGGACAGCGGCTCGGTGGCGATCACATAGCTGCCGGCCGGCAGGACCTGGGCGGCGAGATCGGGTTGCAGGTCGTCGATATAGGCGTTGCAGCAGAGCACCAGGGTATCGGCCGAGACCCGGCCGCGGGCGGTGTGGACGCGCACCCGGGGGCCGTATTCCAGGCGGGTGACCTGGCTGTCTTCGTGCAGTTGCACGCCCAGCGCCCGGGCCGCGGCAGCTTCGCCGAGAGCCAGATTGAGCGGATGCAGGTGGCCGGAGCCCTCGTCCACCATGGCGCCCTGGTAGCGGTCGGAGCCGACCACCTCGGCCAGCCGGGCCTTGGGCACCAGGCGCAGCGGATGGGGATAGCCCAGGGCCCGCAGCGCGGCATGCTCTTCCTGCAGGTGCTGCCAGTGGCGCGGCTTGTTGGCCAGGTCGGCGAAGCCCCAGGTGAGAGCGCAGTCGATGCCATGGCGGGCGATGCGCTGACGCACCAGGTCCACCGCCTCGAAGCCCAGGCGCTTGAGTTCGCGCACCCCCTCGGTGCCGATGACCGGTTCGAATTGCTCGACGTCATGGCCGACGCCGCGGATCAGTTGGCCGCCGTTGCGGCCGCTGGCGCCCCAGCCGATGCGGCGGGCTTCCAGCAGCACCACCCGGGCGCCGCGCTCGGCCAGTTCCAGGGCGGTATTGAGCCCGGAAAAGCCACCGCCGACCACGCAGACATCCGTTTGGACCTCGCCCTCCAGGGGCGGAAAGTCCAGTTCCAGATTGGCGGTGGCGGCGTAGTAGGAAGGCGCGTGGGGCTGCATGGCGACGTCTGGCTGACCTGGCGAAGGCGCAATCCTAAGCCGCGGGGCGCCCGGCTACCAAGGTGAAACTCATCGGCAGCTGGGCGTCCTGGTCTTGATAGAGGTCGTAGTCGACCTCGCGATTGGAGTGTGGATGCTCTTCCAGCCGTTGCAGCGCCAGGCCGGCATCCAGGCAGGCGGTGACGATGGCGCCCAGGGTGTGGATGTGCCAGTAGCTCGGCGCGCCCTGGCCGTGATCCAGGCCGTCGTAGGTGATGAGGTGGTCGCTCACCAGCGGCTCGCGGCGGAAGTAGCTGTAGCGCGGCACCAGCGGCTGATCCGCCTGGGGCTCGAAGACTTCCAGGAAGGGATGGGTCTCGTAGATCACCAGGCGCCCACCCGGGGCCAGCAGGCCTTGCACCGCGGCGAAGAAGGCCGGCAGATCGGGCATCCAGTTCAATACGCCGATGGTGATCAGCACCAGGTCGTGCTGGCCGAGTCCGGCGGGCAGGGCATAGATGTCGGCCGCCACCAGTCGCGGCGCCAGGCCCGCCGCCGCGGCGAGCTGCTCGCCCTGGGCGAGAAAGGCCGGCGACTGGTCGATACCCAGCGCGGGACGGCCGCCAAGGCTGGCCAGGGAGAGCAATTCGCGGGCGTTGTTGCAGCCGACCTGGGCGCAACTCAGGCCGCGGATGTCCAGCTCGGTGAGGGTGCGGGTCAGGCAGTCATCCAGGACCGAGAATCCGGGTTGCCGGACCTGCTCCAGCAGAGTCTCCCAGTCCTCGCCCCGGGTATGGAGCGGCGCCGACAGCTCCCAGGCCTGGCGATTGGCGGCGGTGATGAGTTGGCGTTGGCGGGGATCCATGGCGTGGCCTGCTTGGCGATCTGACGAAAGAGCGCAGCCTAGACGCCCGGCGCCGGGATCGCCAGGCGCGCGCTAATCCGGTACCGGCAGACTCAGGGTCTCCTTGATCTCTTCCATCACGATGTAGCTCTTGGATTCGCGCACATGGGGCAGCTTGAGCAGGATGTCGCCGAGCAGCTTGCGATAGGAGGCCATCTCGGAGATGCGCGCCTTGACCAGGTAGTCGAATTCGCCGGAGACCAGATGGCATTCCAGCACCTGGGGCAGCTTGAGCACGGCGCGGCGGAATTCCTCGAAGGTGTCGCCGGACTTGTAGTCCAGGCTCAGCTCGACGAACACCAGCAGCCCGGCCTTGAGGTGCTGCGGATTGAGGCGGGCGTTGTAGCCCTGGATGATGCCCTCGCGCTCCAGGCGACGGACGCGCTCGGTGCAGGGCGTGGTGGACAGCCCCACCCGTTCGCCCAGCTCGGTGAAGGAGATGCGGCCATCGTCCTGGAGGATGCGCAGGATGTTGCGGTCGATCTTGTCCAGCTCGCGTCTGGCCTGGTGATGGGTACGCATCGCGGGGGTCTCTGCCAAAGGGGTCTTTACCGGAAAATTACTCCGAATATAGGCAATTCTTCAGTGATTAGCACTGCGAGCGGCTTTTTATACTTGCCGTATCTGCCTTCATTCCGACGAAAGCCGGCGAAATCCTCTCGCCGGCCAGGAGCTAGCGATGCGTGTACTGGTTTTGGGTAGCGGCGTCATCGGCACGACCAGCGCCTACTATCTGGCCCGTCAGGGTTTCGAGGTGGTCGTGGTCGATCGCCAGGCCGGTCCCGCCCTGGAGACCAGCCATGCCAACGCCGGTCAGGTCTCGCCTGGCTATGCCTCGCCCTGGGCCGCGCCCGGCGTACCGCTCAAGGCGCTGAAGTGGCTGTTCCAGAAGCACGCGCCCCTGGCCATCCGCCTGACCGGCGACAGCAGCCAGTACCTGTGGATGGCGCAGATGCTGCGCAACTGCACCGCGGCCCGCTATGCGGTCAACAAGGAACGCATGGTGCGGCTGTCCGAATACAGCCGCGACTCCCTCGACGAGTTGCGCCAGGACACCGGTATCGCCTACGAAGGCCGCCAGCTGGGCACCACCCAGATCTTCCGCACCCAGCAGCAGGTGGAGGCCGCGGCCAAGGACATCGCCGTGCTGGAGCGCTCCGGCGTGCCCTTCGAGCTGCTCGACCGCGACGGCGTGGCCCGGGTCGAACCGGCGCTGGCGGCGGTCAAGCACAAACTGGCCGGCGGCCTGCGCCTGCCCAACGACCAGACCGGCGACTGCTTCCTGTTCACCAATCGCCTGGCCGAGGAGGCCCGCCGCCTGGGCGTGGAATTCCGCTTCGGCGCCGAGATCCAGCAACTCAGCGCCAGTGGCGATCGCATCGACGGCGTCAGGGTCGATGGCGAACTGCTCACCGCCGATCACTATGTCCTGGCCCTGGGCAGCTATTCGCCACAGCTGCTGGCGCCCCTGGGCATCCGCGCGCCGGTCTATCCGCTCAAGGGCTATTCGCTGACGGTGCCCATCGTCGATGCCGCCATGGCGCCGACCTCGACCATCCTCGACGAGACCTACAAGGTCGCCATCACCCGCTTCGACGATCGCATCCGCGTCGGCGGCATGGCCGAGATCTGCGGCTTCGACCTGAACCTGGATCCACGCCGCCGCGCGACCCTGGAAATGATCACCGGCGACCTCTATCCTCGCGGCGGCGACCTCGCCCGGGCCAGCTTCTGGACCGGTCTGCGACCCGCCACCCCGGACGGGACCCCCATCGTCGGCGCCACCCGCTATCGCAACCTGTTCCTCAATACCGGGCACGGGACGCTGGGCTGGACCATGGCCTGCGGCTCCGGTCGCCTGCTGGCCGATCTGATCGCCCGCAAGCAGCCGCAGATCAGCGCCGAGGGTCTCGACATCTCCCGTTATTCCGCTATCCAGGAGTCCCCGCGCAATGCCCGTACAGCGTCTGCACACTGATCGCCGCCTCAGCGAAATCAATATCCACAACGGCACCGTCTACCTGGCCGGCCAGCTGGCCGACGACTTTTCCGGCGACATCTACCAGCAGACCCGCGAGACCCTGGCCAACATCGACAAATTCCTCGCCGAGGCCGGCAGCGACAAGCAGCACATCCTGGTGGTGACCATCTTCCTGCGCGACATCGCCCTGCACTTCGAGGGCATGAATCGCGCCTGGGACGAATGGGCCGCCCAAGGCGCCACCCCGGGTCGCACCACCGTCGAAGCCAAGCTGGCCAAGCCGGACATCCTGGTGGAAATGAACGTCATCGCCGCCGTCAAGGCGTAGTGTCCTCATCCCCTCTCCCTCCGGGAGAGGGCCAGGGTGAGGGTGTTTCAACGCCCCCTAACTTTCCCTCTCTCTGCCGAGACCTCCCATGCGTCCCGCCCGCGCCGTCATCGACCTTGCCGCCCTGCGCCAGAACTATCGCCTGGCACTTGAACTCTCCGATGACCGCGCCCTGGCGGTGATCAAGGCCGATGCCTATGGCCATGGTGCCGTGGCGGTGGCCAGCGCCCTGGCCCAAGAAGCCGACGGCTTCGCCGTGGCCTGCATCGAGGAGGCCCTGGAGCTGCGCGCCGCCGGGATCCGTGCGCCCATCCTGCTGCTGGAAGGCTTCTTCGGCATCGACGAATTGCCGCTGATTGCCGAGCATGATTTCTGGACGGTGATCCACGCTGACTGGCAGCTGGAGGCCTTGGAGCGGGCCACCCTGGCGCGGCCGCTGCAGGTCTGGCTGAAGCTGGATTCCGGTATGCACCGGGTCGGCTTCTTTCCCCAGGACTACGCCGCCGCCTACCGGCGACTGCTGGCCAGCGGCAAGGTCAGCGGCATCGTCAAGCTGACCCACTTCGCCCGCGCCGACGAACCGGACAGCCCGGCCACCGCGACGCAGATCGCCACCTTCCGCGCGGCCACCGAGGGCCTGCCCGGACCCACCAGCCTGCGCAATTCGCCGGCGACCCTGGGCTGGCCCCAGGCGGCCGATGACTGGGTGCGCCCGGGGCTGATGCTCTATGGCGTCTCGCCCTTCGCTACGTCCCAGGCTGCCGCCGAACGACTGCAACCGGTGATGACCCTGACCTCGCGGGTGATCGCCGTACGCGAACTGCCAGCCGGCGAGCCGGTGGGCTATGGCGCGCGCTTCGTCACCGCCGGGCCGACCCGGATCGGCGTGGTCGCCCTGGGCTATGCCGACGGCTATCCGCGCCACGCGCCCAATGGCACCCCGGTGGCCATCGAAGGCCGTCCCGGCCAACTGATCGGCCGGGTATCCATGGACATGCTCACCGTCGACCTCACCGATCATCCCCAGGCCGGGGTGGGCAGCGAGGTGGAATTCTGGGGCCGCCAGGTGTCGGTGGCGGACCTGGCGGAACGCTGCGACACCATTCCCTACCAGCTGCTGTGCAATCTCAAGCGGGTGGCGCGCAGCTATCGCGACTAGGCCCTGGGCAGGGCCTCCGGGCGCTGCTGCCGCCAGGCGAACGCCTTGCGGGGGCCGCACGTCCGTCGTGGTGTTGTAAATCTCGAACAGCGTTGCCATGATGCCGAACACCGTGCCGCGGCACGCCTTCAGCGCGTGGCCTGGCCACGTCTCACCCGCCTGCTCGAGGAGTCTTTCCCACCTTGGACGTCGGTGCCCGCCTGCAAACCATCCGTACCCTCAAGGGCCTCTCCCAGCGCGAACTCGCCAAGCGTGCCGGGGTGACCAACAGCACCATCTCGATGATCGAGAAGAACAGCGTCAGTCCCTCCATCAGCTCGCTGAAAAAGGTGCTGGCCGGCATCCCCATGTCCCTGGTGGAATTCTTTTCCCTGGACCTGGAGCAGGACACGCCGACCCAGGTGGTCTATCGCGCCAACGAGCTCATCGACATCTCCAGTGGCGCCCACACAGTGCGCATGCGCCTGGTCGGTCGGGCCCATCCCAGTCGCGCCCTGGCCTTTCTCGACGAGACCTATCCGCCCGGCGCCGACACCGGCGAAGAGATGTACGCCCATGAAGGCGAAGAGGCCGGCCTGGTGGTGGAAGGCCGCCTGGAGCTGACCGTGGGCGGCGAGGTGCACATCCTCGAACCCGGCGACAGCTATTACTTCGAAAGCAGCCGCCCGCATCGCTTCCGCAATCCCTTCGAAGCCCCCGCCCGGCTGATCAGCGCGACCACGCCGGCGAATTTCTGAGCACCCGCGGCGCGGCGGCTGTAGGGTGGAAAACGGCGCAGTCTTTTCCACCTGGAGGCCGGTGCGGGAGCGGCCCTCACCCCAGCCCTCTCCCGGAGGGAGAGGGCTGGCCGGGTGGGCGTTTGTCCACAGCGCTCCAAGACAGATCGCGATCGGCCGCCGCGATAGGAATTTCAGCAGCGAATCGCGGCCATGGGCCGCTCCTACAGGGGTGATGCTTTTGTAGGAGCGGTCGCTACGGCGCACCGGCATGGCCGCGATGAAGACAGTTGCTACTACGAGCCAGTCCCCCATAACTCCCCTTCATCGATCCCCAGGGCCGCCAGCTCCGCCCGGCGTAGCGGTTCGTCCTGGGCGAGAAAGAATTCGTCCAGTTGCGGCGGCGCCACGCCGCTGGCCAGGAGCAGGGCGTGGGCCTGGCCGCGATGGTGCAGCTGGTGCACGAAGAGATGCTGCAGGGTGCGCAGTCGCCCTTCCCGTACCGGGCCGCTGGCGCGGGGCAGGGTGATGAGCTCGGTCAGTTGCTGGGAACCGAGGTTGCGACACAGGGTGATGAGGCGCTGGTCACTGGCGCTCTGGGCCGCACGCAGCGCTGCCAGGTCAGGCCAGTCGGTATCCTGGTAGGGCTGAGGCTGATCGTGCAGCGCATCGAGATAGAAGCGATCGACATCGAGCAGGTGGCCGAGCAAGGCCCAGAGCGAGCCGAAGAAGGCGGCGGGTTGGGGCGCCCGCAGGGCGGCGACCGGCAGCAGGGCGCAGGCCGCCAGCAGGCGGTGGTTCGACCAGCGATTGTTGCAGGCCTGGGCCAGCAGCAGGGTGGTGGTCATGGGCAGGTCCTCGGCACGGTGCACGGACACCTACTGTAACCTGCGGCGATGTGGCGGAGGTCGCAGCCTGGACACCCTTGGCATTGAGCCGCTGCCGGCACTTTGCCATGCTCCGCCGCTCTGCTCTTTTTATCTGCAAGGATGCGCCTGATGCCTAGAATTTCGCCCTGGTTCGGCCTGGTCGCCGCCCTGTGCCTGGGTGTCCCGGTCCGGGCCGCCGACTCCGTCGCCCTGCCCGACCTGCCCTACATCCCCCTGGGCGTGGTCGGCCACGACAACAACGCCGCCTATCCCGATGCGCAGATGGAAAGGCGCCTGCAGCTGCTCGACCGCTACAACCTGCGCAGCTATCGCTCGGGTGAGTTCCTGCTGCTGGATCTGCCCCGCCTGGATCGCCTGGTGGCCCTGGCCCGCCAGTACCGCATCACCCTGCGACCGGTGATCACCCAGCAACTGACCCAGGCCCAGGCCTATGCCCTGGCCAAGCGCTACGCCAAGGACATCAAGATCTGGGAGATCGGCAACGAGCAGGACTATTCGCGGGTCGGCGCCGGCATCCGCATCAGTCGACTGGTGGACATCTATCGCGGCATCCGCCGGGCCTCCGACGAACTGGACGCCGGCCTCGAGACCACCATCAACGTGATGTCCTGCAACCCCGACGACCGGGGCCCCAAGGCCCGTTGCCCGGGCGATCGCCTGGGGTCCATGTGGTTTCTCGATCAGGCCCGGGCCGCCGGGTTCGCGTTCGACCACATCAGCTTCCACTACTACCCGCACTACCGCGACCGCGGCCGCTGGATGGATCTCTACCTGGGGCAGATGCGCGCCATGGCGGAAAAGTACCGGACGCGGATCTTCTTCAACGAGGTCAATTGCGGCGAGATCTACCAGGGCGCCACCGATGGCGGCCGGCCGGGCGATCAGGGCTGCCATGACAGCCTCGAAGCCATCCTTTCCGAACTCAATGGGCGCTATCGCGACATCGTTCGCGAGATCAACGTCTACGAATTGCTCGACGAGCCGACCCATCCGATTGCCCATGAGCGTCACTTCGGGCTGATGTACGACCTGGACCGCCCAAAACCGGTCATGGAACTGATCCGCCGCTATGCCGGCAAGCCCTGAGCCGTCAGAAAGCGGACAAACCTGACTTCAACGCGAAAGCAGGTCTCATCGGTGACCGGATGGTCACCGATGAATGGTACACAAAGTGCCATCATCGGCACCGTACATCTGGCAAAACGCCGCGTTTACCCCTGCATCGTGATGGCACGGGTTCTTATTGGTCTAGCGCTTGCACTAGGCTTTGCAGGTGCTAGGGAAACGATCTTCCCCGGCAGTTTTCCTGCTGTACCGAGGTGGGATGCACGGATCGAATCGCGCACCTCGGCCTATCTGGTTCCTTCTTGATGACAATCCTTAGCTCCATCTCCCGCCGCCTGCCGCGTCAGGCGCTGCTCTTGCCTGCCCTGTTCGCCACCGCTTCGCTTGCCACCTCCGCCCAGGCCGTTGACCTGGTCGGTCTCAACTTCTCCGGCGCCACCTTCGCCGCCCAGGTACTGCCCGGTGTCAACGACCGCAACTTCATCTTTCCGGCCGAGAGCCATTTCCAGCAGTGGAGCGCCAAGGGCGTGAAGCTGGTGCGCTTCCCCATTCTCTGGGAGCGCCTGCAATCGTCCATGGGGGCCAATCTCGATCCCACCTACGCCGGCCTGATCGATCGCACCCTGGGCTACGCCCAGAAGTACGGCGTCAAGGTCATCCTCGATCTGCACAACTATGCCCGCTACCAGGGCAAGGTCATCGGCGCGGGCGAAATCCCCTACGAGGCCTTCCAGAATCTCATGACCCGCGTCGCTCAGCGCTGGGGCACCCATGCGGCGCTCTATGGCTACGACATCATGAACGAGCCCCACGACGCCGTGAGCAACTGGCCGACCGCTGCCCAGTACGGCATCGATGGCGTGCGCGCGGTCGATTCGACCCACCCGATCTTCATCGAAGGCAACGGCTGGGCCGACACCACCCGCTGGCCGCAGTGGAACGATACGCTGCTCAAGCTCAAGGACCCGGCCAACAACCTGATCTTCATGGCCCAGGCCTTCTTCGACACCAGCCTGAACGTGGCGACCCTCTCGCCCAGCTATGGCGTCGAGCGCCTCAAGCCCTTCGTCACCTGGCTCAAGGCCAACAACAAGCGCGGCTTCATCGGCGGCTTCGGCGTACCTGACACGGATGCGCGCTGGTTGCCCATTCTCGACGGCATGCTGGCCTATCTGAAGCAGAACTGCATTCCGGCCACCTACTGGGCCGCCGGCCCGGGCTGGGGCACCTACAACCAGGCGGTCGAGCCGATCAATGGCAAGGAGCGTCCGCAGTGGGCGGTGCTGGCCAAGTACCTGGACAAGGACAGCTGCGCCGGTATCGGTCCGCAGGTGACCCCGACGGCCGCCACGCCAGCCAAGACCGAGACCGCCACGGGCGGCGCGACCGCGGGCACCACCGGCGGGACCGGGGCTACCGGCACGACCGGAGCGACCACCGGCACCACCACCGGCGCCGCGCCGGCCACGGGTACCAGCACCACGGGCACCACCGCAGGCAGCACGCCCATGGCTGGCGCCGTCACCGGCACCGCCGCCAATGCCGCGACCTCGTCCAAGCTGACCACCGTCGAGCAGCTCTACCTGGCCTACTACGGCCGGGCCGCCGATGCCGGCGGCCTCAACTACTGGGCCTCGCGCCTGGCCGGCGACATGAGCGTCGAGCAACTGGCGGCCAACTTCGCCGGCAACGGCGAATCGACCGCCCTCTATGGCTCGCTGAGCGGTGCGGCCCTGGTCAACCAGGTCTACCAGAACCTCTATGGCCGCAGCGCCGACAGCAGCGGCAGCGCCTACTGGACCAGTCGCCTGGCCAACGGCGTCACCTCGCGCGCCAACCTGCCACTGGAGGTCATGCGTGGCGCCGCGGGCGACGACAAGGCCGCCTTCGACAAGAAGGTGAACACCGCGTTGGCCCAGGGCACCACCACGACCACGCCGACCCCCGCGGCCAGCGTGCAACCGGTGCAGAATGTGGTCCTGCCGGTCGCCAGTGGCAGCGCCTCCTCGGCGCCGTTGACCGGCTACAAGAACATCCCCCTGGGGGTGGTCGGCCACGACAACAGCGCCGCCTATCCGCCTGCCGAAATGGAGGCCCGCCTGCAGCTACTGGCGGCGCGCAATCTGCGCACCTATCGCTCCGGCGAGTATCTGGTGACCAACCTGCCCGAGCTGGATCGGCTGGTGTCCCTGGCCCGCAAGTACAACATCACCCTGCGGCCGGTGATCACCCACAAGCTGACCCAGGCGCAGGCCTATACCCTGGCCAAGCGCTACGCCAACGACATCAAGATCTGGGAGATCGGCAACGAGCAGGACTACGCCAAGGCGGGTGCGCAGGATCGCATCAACACCCTGGTCGGCATCTATCGCGGCATCAAGCAGGCCTCGGACGAGCTGGGCGCCAACCTCAAGACCACCATCAACGTGATGGCGTGCAACTCGGATGATCGCACCACCACCTCGCGTTGCCCGGGTGATCGCAATGGGGCCATGTGGTTCCTCGACCAGGCCAAGGCATCGGGCTTCAACTTCGACTACATCAGCTTCCACTACTACCCCTACGTCGATGACAAGGGCTACTGGATGGACATGTACCTGGGCCAGATACGCGCCATGGCCAACAAGTACAAGACCAAGGTGTTCTTCAACGAGATGAACTGCGGCAACGTCTACCAGGGCAACACCGACGGCGGCCGTGACGGCGATCGGGCCTGCTACGACAGCGTCAAGCAGATGCTCACGGTGCTCAACACCAGCTACAGGGACGTGGTGGCCGAGATCAACGTCTACGAACTGCTCGACGAGCCGACCCTCTCGGTGGTCCACGAGCGCCACTTCGGGATGATGTATGACCTCAAGCGTCCCAAGCCGATCTTCGACATGGTGACCAGCTTCGCCAAGTAAGACCCGGCGCGGCCAGACCACCGCCCCCGCTGCCTGACCGGTAGCGGGGGCGGTGTCGTTTTGGGGGTAGGAAAGGAGGGGGTGTCAGTCCGGCGTGGGGCTGCCCTCACCCCGGCCCTCTCCCAGGGGGAGAGGGGGGAGAGCGGTCAGGGGCTGGTGTTTGCGCCCGGCGTGGGGCGGGCCCTCACCCTAACCCTCTCCCAGAGGGAGAGGGGACTGATTGGCGTGGGGCGAAACCTCGGAGTAACTTCCGGCGCCCCTTCTCCCTCCGGCGAGGGGGACTGATTGGCGTGTGGTGAACCGTCAGGGTGACTTCGGATGCCCCCTCTCCCTCAGGGAGAGGGTTGGGGTGAGGGTAAGTGCCGGCAGAGATCCTCAGCCCTTCTTCAGCATCGCCCGCATCGCCGCCAGGGCGTCGTTGCCGCGGGCGGCCTTCTGTTCCTGGGGCGCTTCTTCCAGGCCTTCCCACTGCAGGTCCTCGGGTGGCAGTTCGTCGAGGAAGCGACTGGGGGTGCAGTCGATCAGCTCGCCATACTGCTTGCGCCGGGTGGCGTAGGTGAAGGCCAGGGTCTGGCGCGCGCGGGTGATGCCCACGTAGGCCAGGCGGCGCTCCTCCTCGATGGTGTCGGCCTCGATGCTGGAACGGTGCGGCAGGATTTCCTCTTCCATGCCCATGATGAACACATAGGGGAATTCCAGGCCCTTGGAGGCGTGCAGGGTCATCATCTGCACCCCGTCGGCGCCTTCCTCTTCTTCCTGCTGGCGTTCGAGCATGTCGCGCAGGACCAGCTTGGCGATGGCGTCCTCGATGGTCATCTGGCCGTCCTCGTCCTTTTCCAGGATGTTCTTCAAGGCATCCAGGAGGAACCAGACGTTGCCCATGCGGAAGTCGGCGACCTTGTCGGAGCTGGCGTTCTGGCGGATCCAGTTCTCGTAGTCGATGTCCATCACCATGCTGCGCAGGGCGCCGATGGGATCCTCGCCCGCGCAATTCTGGCGGACCCCGTCCATCCAGCGCTTGAAGCGCCCCAGGCGCTCGGTGAAGCGGGCGTCCAGGTGCTCGCCCAGGCCGATCTCGTCGGCGGCGGCGTACATCGAGCGATCCCGGCTGCCGGCATAGTTGCCGAGCTTTTCCAGGGTGGTGGAGCCGATCTCCCGGCGCGGCACGTTGATGACCCGCAGGAAGGCGTTGTCGTCGTCCGGATTCACCAGCAGGCGCAGGTAGGACATCACGTCCTTGACCTCCTGGCGGGCGAAGAAGCTGGTGCCGCCGGAGAGCCGGTAGGGAATCTGGTGGTGCTGGAGCTTGAGCTCCATCAGCTTGGCCTGGTGGTTGCCGCGATAGAGGATGGCGAAGTCCGCGTAGGGCCGCTGGGTCTTGAGGTGCAGCGTGAGGATTTCCAGGGCGATGCGTTCGGCCTCGCCATCCTCGTTCTTGCAGCGCAATACCCGGATCGGATCGCCGTGGCCCATCTCGCTCCACAGCTGCTTCTCGAACACGTGGGGGTTGTTGGCGATGAGCACGTTGGCGCACCTGAGGATGCGACTGGTGGAGCGGTAGTTCTGCTCCAGCATCACCACCTTGAGCGAGGGGAAGTCGTCCTTGAGCTGCATCAGGTTTTCCGGTCGCGCGCCGCGCCAGGCGTAGATCGACTGGTCGTCGTCGCCCACCACGGTGAACTGGGCGCGCTCCTGCACCAGCATCTTCACCAGCAGGTACTGGCTGGTGTTGGTGTCCTGGTATTCGTCCACCAGCATGTAGCGGATGCGGTTGCGCCAGCGCTCCAGCACCTCGGGATGCTCCTGGAACAACTTGACCGGCATCAGGATGAGGTCGTCGAAGTCGACCGCGTTGTAGGCCTTGAGGGTGCGCTGGTAGTGCAGGTAGACCACCGCGGCGGTCTGCTCCTTGGGCGTGCGCGCCTTTTCCAGGGCCTCTTCCGGCAGGATGAGGTCGTTCTTCCAGTTGCCAATGTAGTTCTTGATCTCGTCCAGGCCGTCGTCGCCCTGGTATTCCTTCTGCATGATGTCGGTGAGCAGCGCCTTGATGTCGCCCTCGTCGAAGATCGAGAAGCCCGGCTTGTAGCCCAGGTGCACGTACTCGCGGCGGATGATGTTCAGCCCGAGGTTGTGGAAGGTCGAGACGGTCAGGCCGCGGCCTTCGCCGGCTTTCAGCAGGCTGGCCACCCGCGCCTTCATCTCGCGCGCCGCCTTGTTGGTGAAGGTCACGGCGCAGATGTACTGGGCGCGGACGCCACACTGCTGCACCAGGTAGGCGATCTTGCGGGTGATGACGCTGGTCTTGCCGGAGCCGGCACCGGCCAGCACCAGCAGGGGACCGCTGATGTAGGCCACGGCTTCGGCCTGGCGGGGATTGAGCTTGGACATGGCGGACCGGGGTGACGACGCTGGGCAAGAATTCTACCAGCGCCAGTCCCCGCGGTCAGAGCCTGATTCAAAGTCTGCTGCGCGTCGGCCAACCTGCGTTGCAAAGGCCTTCGGAATGGTCATTTACACTATATAAACTCCGCTTCCTCAGGCCTTTTCGTGGGGCCGCCTAGGCCTTGTTTGGCTCTAGCTCGCGAGACTCTGAACAGGCCCTTAGGGCTTGGGCGGTGGCGCGACGAAGGTCAGCTGGCGCGGATAGCCGTACTTCTCGCCGGGCAGTACCGGGCTGTCGAGGAACACGCCCATGCTGCGGCCGAATTCGCTGACGTGGGTGACGGCATAGTCCTGGCCGTCGGCCAGACGGACGATGGCGCCCGGCTTGAATTCCTCGCGATTGCGCTCGGTGACCGGGATGGAAATGCCGGCGGCCTTGCGATAGATGCCCTTGAGCCAGTCCTGGTTGGTGAAGTCGTTGATCGGGGTGTTGAAGCGCCCCGGCAGGCGCTGCAGATGGCGCCCGGTACCGGGGGCGTCGTCCACCGCCAGGCGCCGGGGATAACCCACGGCCTCGGCATCCAGCGGCTGGCCCTCGACGAACACGGCCAGGTTGTCGCCGACTCGCTGGACCTCGGTGATGGCACGCCACTCGCCATCGCCCAGCTGGACCTGCCGCCCGCTGATGAAGCCCTCGACGTTGGCCGGGGTCGCCGGAATGGTCACGCCGGCCACCCGGCGCAGGACGCCACGATCCCAGTCTTCGTTGCTGAAGTCGTTGATGGAGCTGGAGAGGAGTGGCTGGGTGGCGGAAGTCTCGTGCGAGGGGCTGGCGGTCTGTGCTTGGGCCAGCGGCAGGCCGAGACAGCAGGCGCAGAACAGCAGGGCGGAGAGAGCCAGGCGAGTGGGCATAGAGGTCATCCTTAACGCAGGTTTCTTGTCGGTCCCATACCGGGAGTGGGCGATAGACCCCTGATGTCCCCCGGCGTTTGGCGAGCGCGGCGCAAAGCGGCAATTTTTTTCCCGCGCGGCGCCGAACGGCAAGGGCTGCGTTACCCTGGGGCTTTAACCGCGGGAGTCCAGCCATGAATTCGACCCTTGCCGCCGTCCCCCTGGCCAAGGCCTATCGCCTGCTCAACCACGGTCCCACGGTGCTGGTCAGCGCCGCCCACGCGGGCCGGCGCAACGTCATGGCCGCGGCCTGGGCCATGGCGGTGGATTTCGAGCCGGGCAAGGTGGCGGTGGTGCTCGACAAGCAGACCTGGACCCGCGAATTGCTGGAAGCCGAGGGCAGCTTCGTGCTCAGCGTGCCCTGCGCCGCCCAGGTGGATCTGGTGCAGACGGTAGGCAATACCAGCGGTCGCGCGCTGGACAAGTTCGCCGCCTACGGCATCGAGACGCTGGCGGGCGAACAGGTCAGCGCGCCGCTGATCGCCGGCTGCGTGGCCTGGCTGGAATGCCGTGTGCTGCCCGAGGTGCACAACCAGCAAGGCTACGACCTGTTTCTCGGTGAGGTGCTCGCCGCCCGGGCCGATACCCGGGTGTTTCGCGAGGGACGCTGGGATTTTCGTGGCCAGGACAGCCTGCGCACCCTGCACCATGTCGCCGGCGGTCACTTCCTGGTGATCGGCGACGGCATCCAGGGGCAGATGCTGACGCCGAAAGCCTGAGACCGCCGGCGCCCGTGCCTGGCGCCGGCGCGGCCCGGGTCAGACGCGGAAGCGCGCGACCATCTGCTGCAGATCGCCGCCCAGGCGGGCCAGTTCGTTGACCGAGGCCGCGGCGTGGGCGTTGGCAGTGGCCGATTCCTCGGCCAGGCCGCTGACCTTGACCACGTTGCCGTTGATCTCCTCGGCGACCAGGCTCTGCTCTTCCACCGCGGTGGCGATCTGCTGATTGAGATTCTGGATCTCCGCCACCGCCTGGTAGATGACCTCCAGGGCGCGTTCGGCGTCCTGGGCCAGGGTCACGGTGCCCAGGGTGCGGTCGCGGCTGGCCTGCATCCGCGCACTGGCTTCGGTGGTGCCCTGTTGCAGGGTGGCGATGAGTTCGCCGATTTCCTGGGTGGACTCCTGGGTCCGTTGCGCCAGGGAGCGGACCTCGTCGGCCACCACGGCGAAGCCGCGGCCCTGTTCGCCGGCGCGGGCGGCTTCGATGGCGGCGTTGAGCGCCAGCAGGTTGGTCTGCTCGGCGATCGCCTTGATCACGTCGATGACGCTGCCGATGCGACCGCTGGCGGCGTCCAGGCGCTCCATGGCATCGCCCAGACCCTGCACCTCCTCGGCGGCCAGGGTGATTTCCTGGGCCGCGCGCTTGACCGTGCGACTGCCTTCGCGGGCCATGCCGTCGGCGTTCTGCGCGGCGCTGGAGGCGTTGGCGGTGTTTTGCGCGACATTGTGCACCGTGGCCGCCATCTCGTTCATGGCGGTGGCCACCTGATGCATCTCGTCGCGCTGCTGGGTGGCGCCGCGGCTGGTCTGGACGCCAAAGGCCGAGAGTTCGTCGGCCGCGCTGCTGAGTTGCCCCACGCCACTGGCGATGCCACCGACCAACTGACGCAGGTCATCGGCCATGGCCTGGGTGGTGCGTTGCAGTTCGCCCAGCTCGTCGCGGCGGCTCACCTCGCTGCGCTGGGTGAGATCGCCGGCGGCGACGCGCTTGAGCATGGCCATGGCGGTCGCCAGCGGCTGGGTGATCTGGCGGGTGATCAGCCAGGCGGCGGCGATGCCGATCAGCAGGGCGATCAGGCTGCTCAGCAGCAGCTTGAGCAGGGCGGCCTGGCGCTCGGCCGCGGCGGACTTCAGCTGGCCTTCGCCCAGCTGATCCAGCAACTGCACCAGCTTGTTGCCCTGCTCCTGCAGACTGGCAACGGCGGCCTGGGCCTGGCGATTCTGGGCGACGATGGATTCGAAAAAGGCGCGATAGCGGGTCACGTCCTGGGTGGCGCTGTAGAGGCGTGCGGCGGTATCGCCATCGATCTGCTTCTGGGCGCTGGCCAGGGTCTTGAGCAACTCGTCAATGACCTTGAGGGTCGCCTGGGATTTGCTGTCATCGGGAGTGCCGAGGAAGCGACGGATGGCCAGGCGCACACCGACCATCTGCGCCTTCATCTCGGCCAGGGCCTTGAGGTCGGCGGTGCTGTAGCTGCCACCTGGAGCAAAGACCAGTTCGAACAGCTGGTCGAGGGTCTCGGTAACGGTGTCGGAGACCCGGGTCAGTTCCTTCTGCGCCTCGGCGCTGGTCTGGTTGGCCTGCTGCAGGGCAGCGAAGCGCTCCTGGTAGGTCTTCATCTCCTGCTGGATGCTGCCCAGGATGGCGACGTTGGCCGGGTTGGTCAGCAGGGTGAGGCCCTGCCCGATGTCTTCCGTCACCCTGGCCAGAGTGGCCTGTTGCCGGGTGGCACTGGCCGCGCTGGGATCGAGCAGGTAGGCCTTTTCGTCGATCCTGACGTTGAGCACGTCGGCCTTGAGCTGACCGCTGTAGCGCGTCTTGGTGATGCGGTCGAGCAGGGTGTTGGCGGTGAGGTAACCGAACAGCGCCACCACCGTCACCATGACCAGCAGGGCACCGAAGCCCAGCGCCAGCTTCTTGGAAATGCCGAGATTGCTCAGCCAGGAGGCTTTGGATACAGACATGGGAATTCCGGAAGAGAGAACGAAGACCCCCTTCATCGGCCGTCCCGATCGATACTTGAAAGCCGCACGTCAGGGCCGCCTGGTGGGCGGCCCTGCTGCCGACGGCCGGTTCCGTCCGCGGCGGTGCCGGCCGGACTCAGGCGGTTTCGCGGCTGTGCACGGGAACGGGCAACTCCAGCTCCAGCACCGAGATCAGCGCATTCTGCTGACGCTCGTTGAGCTGGCGAAAGCGCTGCAGCAGCAGTTGCTCGCTGGCATTGAGCAGCTCGTCGTCCGCTTCGACCTGCGGCTGCTCCAGCACCCCGTCCTGTACCAGGCTACGCTCCAGCCAGGCGACGATCTCGGTGTTCATGCTGTGCCGATGGGAGCGGGCCACGGCGGCGATGCGTTCACGCATCCCGTCGGGCAGGCGGACGACGAACTTTTCCGTGGGAATACCAGCGGGAGCGCGGTGGACGTAGGGCATGGAGGACCTCCAATACGAATGGACTGACGTCAAAGCGCCGACAACAGCAGTCGACCGGCGAAGAAAACCAGCACCAGGCCCATGGTTCGCTCGAACCAGTGGCCCAGGCGCAGAAAGGTCTGGCGAACGCGCGGACTGGAAAACAGCAGGCTGACCAGGGCGAACCAGCCGGCGTTGACCGCGCACATCCACAGGCCATAGAGGCCCTGGACGGTCAGCGGCGTACTGCCGCTGACCACGGTGGTGAAGATGGCCAGGAAGAACAGGGTGGCCTTGGGGTTGGTGGCGTTGGTCAGGAAGCCGGTGAGGAAGGCCTTGCCGGGCGACTGCCGCTGCAGGTCGGCCTGCTGCCACTGGCTGTCGTCCAGCGGCGCGGCGGTGGGCTTGCTGCGGATCAGGTTGAAGCCCAGCCAGAGGATGTAGGCGCCGCCGACGACCTTGGCGACCCCCAGCAGCCAGGGCGTGGCGTGCATCAGGGCGCCGATGCCGAGCAGGGTGTAGAGCACGTGGACCGAGATCCCGGCGCCGATGCCCAGGGCGGTGCACAGGCCGATCAGCCGCCCGTATCTCACGCTCTGCCGCACGGTCACGGCGAAATCCGGGCCGGGCGCGAGCACGGCGAGGAAGTGGATGGTCGCCAGGGCGAGGAATTCGCTCAGGTAGGGGGACATGTCAGCTCCAGTACGTGAGGGGTTCGGCCGCCCCGCGATAGCCCACGAAGCACGACAGCGACAGCCGTGGCTGGTCGTTGCCTGGCGTCACGGCGTGCATGCGGCGGGAATTGAAGAGAATCAGGTCGCCCGGTTCCGGGCGGATGGTCAGGCAGGGCGGACCGAGCCGGTCGGGCTCGATGCCGTAGCTGTCGCCGCGCAGGGCGTCGAAGGCCTCCGGCGCCAGCTCGCGTGACCAGAGCTGCAGTTCGCCGCCCCGGCTGGGCATGGTCAGGTAGACGTTGCAGGCCAGCTGGGTGACCAGGCTTTCGGCTTCCTCGCTGCCCGGCGCGTCCTTGGCGAAGATGTCGTGGTGGGCGAGAAAGCGCACCCCGGGCTTCACCACCCGCGACAGGCCGACGTACATCTTGCGACCCCAGAGGGTCTGCAGGCGGGCGCCGGCGGGCCAGACCTCGTCGAGGGTGCAGCGCACCAGGTCGATGGGATTGAGATAGGGGCGGCAGCGCCGGCGCAATTCTTCCAGGTTGCTGGCGACGCTGGCGAAATAGTCGTCCATCTGCGCGCGCTGGTGTTCCGCCTCGTAGAAGGCCATGCCGATGCGGCCGATGCTGGGGGCATTGGTGTAGGTGGCGAAGCCGTTGCCGAGGATCTGCTGGCCGAGGTCGTCGGCCAGCGGGCGCGGCACGAAGCGGCGCACCCGCACCGCCAGCAGGCGTTCTTCGGTGAGACGGAGCAGGCTCTCGGTGTCGAGAGCGTCGAGTTCGAGCAGCATGGCGCTTCCTTTCTGCGGGTGAGGTGAGCGGTTGATCAGGCGCCAGCCATGTCGTAGCTCACCAGCAGGCGTCCCTTCTTTTCCTTGACGCCCAGGGCGCTCAGGGCGCCGACCGCGCGCAGGGAGCGCACGTGGGTCCCGCCGCAGGCATAGCGCGCCACGTCCTCGCCAAAGCGCACCTGGCGCTGGCCACCGGCCTGCACCTCGACGTGCAGCGGCAGGTCTTCTTCCACCAGGGCGTCGAAGAAGCCCTGCCAGGATTCAACGTCCAAGGCTACGGTATCCTCGCCGGGGACGAATTCGATGCGGCCTTCGCCCGGCCAGTGATGGGCCTTGACCGGTATCCAGCCATGGATCTCGCCGATGTGGCCGAGCAGATGCCCGGCCGAATGCAGCCGCGAATGCAGCTGGCGCCGATCTTCGTCGACCCGGGCCAGCACGCGACCGGGCGCCAGGGGGCGGGTGGTGTGGTGCAGGATGCGGTCGCCGTCCTGGACCACCCGGGTCACCTCGGCGGTACCGATCCAGCCGGTGTCGCTGGGCTGCCCACCGCCCTGGGGATGGAAGGGCGTGGCCAGCAGTTCGACGATATAACCGTCCTCGGCGGCGCTACAGGCGTGGACCTCGACCTCGGCGATCAGGCTGTCGCTCAGAAAATACAGGCGCTCGGTCATACGTCTACTACCTAGAAAACGAGAAACATCCTCATTCTAAAGATCGCACGCAAGGGTGATAATCCACCCTCTCTCCAAAGGAATTTTGCGCTGTGAGCATAAATCTTCCCCTGCCGCTGCTCAGCGAGATGGCCATTTTCGTGCGGGTGGTGGAGAGCGGCAGCTTCTCTGCGGCGGCCCGTCAGCTCGGTCTGACCCCGTCTTCCACCAGTCGCAGCGTGGCACGCCTGGAGAAGGCCCTGGGCACACGCTTGCTCAATCGCAGTACGCGCAAGCTGCGGCTGTCGGAGGCGGGGGAGGAGGTCTTTCGGCGCTGCAGCGACATGGTCGGCGCCGCGCGGGCGGTGCTGGAGGTCAGTGGCCAGTTCAACCAGGCGCCGGCCGGCATCGTCCGGCTGTCGGTGCCCAAGGCGGTAGGCAGCACGGTGATCCATCCGCACATGGCCGATTTCCTGCGGCGCTACCCGGCGGTGGACGTGCAGTTGCTGCTGGAGGACCGCTATGTCGATCTGATCGACGAGAACGTCGACCTGGCCATCCGCATCACCGATCGGCCACCGCCCGGACTGGTGGGCCGCCAGTTGCTGACCATCGAGCACCTGCTCTGCGCCACGCCGCAGTACCTGGCCGCGCACGGTCAGCCCGCCCATCCCCGCGATCTGGCCGGGCACAGCTGCATCTACCTGGCGGAAGAGCCGGCCGATTCGCGCTGGAAATTCCGCCAGGGCGCCAAGGTGGTCCACGTCAACGTGCGCGGGCGCTATGCCGCCAACCACACCGGGGTGCGGCTGGACGCGGTGCTCAACCACATCGGCATCGGCAGCCTGCCACTGTTCACCGCCCAGGCGGCCCTGGCCCGCGGCGAGATCGTCCAGGTGCTGCCGGAGTGGTCCTTTCTGCCGCATTACCACGGCGGCGCCTGGCTGCTCTATCCGGCGACGCGCCACCTGCCACCCAAGCTCAAGGTGTTCATCGACTTTCTGGTCGAGCGCCTGGGCGACCAGGCGCTGCGTCCCGGCCAGGGTGCCGCCGCGCTGCCCGAGCAGCGCTTCCAGGAACTGACCATTGGCAGCTAGGCCACTGCCAATGCGTCTTTCGTGATGCTTTTCACAAGTCCTGTTACAACTGGCAGCATTAGGTGAAACGATTCACCTAACGTTTCTCTGCCTGCCGCATCACGCTTTTCTCTGGGCCATGCTCCCCCACGGCCCGCCTGCGCGGGTGGATCGGGTTGCCACCGCGATCCTTGCCCTGGCAAAACAAGAAAGGATTTCCCCCATGCTCGCTTCTTCACCCTCGCTCGCCGCACCCGTGGCGGCCACCCCGCGCAAGGGGCTGGTCGTGCTCATCGCCGTGATCGCCGCCCTCGGTGGCCTGCTGTTCGGCTACGACACCGGCATCATCGGCGTCGCCCTGCTCGGCCTCGGCCGCGAATTCGCCATGGACGACACCGTCAAGCAGCTGGTGACCGGCGCCATCATCTTTGGTGCTCTGTTCGGCTGCCTCGGTACCGGCCCGATCTCCGACCGCCTCGGCCGGCGCAAGACCATCATCGGCGTGGCCCTGGTGTTCGCCCTGGGCTCGGTGCTTTCGGCACTGTCGCCCAACGTCACCCTGCTGATCCTGTCGCGTTTCCTGCTCGGCCTGTCGGCCGGCAGCTCCACCCAGATCATCCCGGTCTATATCGCCGAGGTGGCGCCGCCGGAGCACCGCGGCAAGCTGGTGGTGCTGTTCCAGTTCATGGTGGTGTTCGGCATCACAGTGGCCTACTTCACCGGCTTCGCCCTGGACGAGCACTGGCGCTGGATGTTCGGCCTCGGCCTGGTGCCGGCGCTGATCCTGCTGGCCGGCATGACGGTGCTGCCGGAAAGCCCGCGCTGGCTGCTGGTCAAGGGCCGCGAGGCTGACGCCCTGGCGGTGCTGGAGCGGGTCCGCGGCGGCCAGGCCGCGGCCGAGGCCGAACTGGCCGAGATCAAAACTGTGAGTAACGCGCCGGAAGGCAACTGGAGTGACCTGTTCTCGCCCTGGGTCCGACCGGCCCTGCTGGTGGGCGCCGGCATCGCCATGTTCTCGCAGATCACCGGCAACAACGCGCTGATCTACTATGCGCCGACCATCCTTACCCAGGCCGGCTTCTCCGATCAGACCGCGGTGCTGGCCACCGGCTGCAGCACCATCCTGGTGGTGATCATGACCGTGGTCGGCAGCTTCCTGGTGGATCGCATCGGTCGCCGCCGCTATCTGCTGACGCTGATTCCCGGCTCCATCGTCGCCCTGGCGATCATGGGCTACCTGTTCCAGGGCGCCGGTCCCCAGACCGATGTCGAGCGCTGGACGGTGGTAGCCTGCCTGGCCGCCTACCTGATGCTCAACTGCGGCGGCTTCGGCGTCTGCATCTGGCTGATCAACGCCGAGGTCTATCCGCTGTTCGTGCGCGGCAAGGGCGCCAGCGTCGGTGCCTTCAGCCACTGGGGCTTCGACCTGCTGGTGACCCTCACCACCCTGAGTCTGGTGACCAAGCTGGGCGCCGCTCACACCTTCTGGCTCTATGCCGGGATTTCCCTGGTGGCACTGCTGTTCATCTGGCGACTGGTGCCGGAGACCAAGGGCAAGAGCCTGGAGCAGATCGAGCACGACCTGCGCGAGCGGCGCTTCTTTCCCTATCAGCGGAAGGGCTGAACGCGAGCTCCGGTGCCAGGGTCGCAACAGGAGCGGAGATAGAGCTCCGCTCCTGTTCGCCTGTGCCGGAGTCCTGCCATGCGCCCCCTCACCCTCGACCTCGATCTGCTGGCTGCCGCCCTCGACAGCCGGGAGCGAGGCACCCACTTCCTCGACCTTGCCAGCGGCGCCCTGCGCCTGCTCGATCCGGACGACCTCAGTCTGGAAGAGCGCGAGGAACTGGAAGATCCCGAACGCTACCTGCCACTGCCGCGCCTGACCCAGGACGATCGCCTGGAACTGCGCGAAGCCTTTCTGCACCAGTTGCGCCACCCCCACGCCCAGCCCCTCTTGCGGGCCGCGCTGGAGAGCCGGCGGCCGATCCGGACCTTCGACTACGAACTGGACCTCTTCCCCTCGGTACGCGAGGCCTGGCAGGCCTTTGCCCTGAGTCGTCTCAAGGAGGAAGTGCTGGTGCTGCTGGGCGAAGCCGGCCTGGAAGCCCTGCCGGCGGATGGGCGGATGCCACTGCCGGACGATGTCCCCGAGGGCATCCGGCGGCGGCTGGAGAAGGGGCGGGAGCGATAGGGCTCGCCACCCCGATGGTCAGCTGAGCACCTTAGTTTGCCGAAGCGTCCGGGAGCATGCCGGCGCTACGCATGAGGTCCGGCAGTCCTTGTTCCTCGATGGCATAGACGCCGCGCTCAGCTTTCCAGATCAATGCCTTCTCCTGCAAGGCAGCCAATGCCTGCTGTACATTCTGCGCATAGGCGGCCTCTTGGGCCTGGGCCTCATTCATGCCGGCGAGCCGCAGCATGTCTGCATACTTGCCGAGGGTGGCCAGCTCGAAAGGCGCATAGTCCTTGCCCTGGACCGCCATCACCTTCAGTACGGCCGCTTGAATCGGTGTGAGGCTGCGAATCACGGCGAGCGCGCTCTCGGACATCTCTCGCACATGCTCGTCGACGGCTTCAGCGAAAGCGGCATTGCCCACTGCAGCATCATCGATCATCGAGTATTCGAGTACCTCACGGGCTGCTTGCATCGCCTCGGGGCGATAGCCCGCTTCGACGAATTTGCTCCAGACCACTTCTGGATCGAGGGCGAAATCGAGCCTGGACTGCCCGCAGAACCAGTCCACATAGCCTCTGTCGAGATGGGGAAAGTTTACCAGCGGCGCATTGAAGAAGGCTTGATCGCGGCTGTTTCTGAGCATCGCCAGCTTGTCCCGGCTGGAACCGGTGCAGATAAGTCTCAAACCATGATGGTGTGAGCCGTTCAATTCGTCGCGAGCCGCCTTGAGGGCGAAGAGCGTATTGCTGCCAGCCGTGGTGGTCACGGCATGCTGAGCTTCGTCGATAATGAGCGCTATCGGCTTGCCGAGACTATCCGACAGCGCGGCTAGCGCAGCGGCCAGGGTTATGCCCTTGGCTTTGCCGATGCTGCCGGTATCTATCTCGACCCCACCCACCTTGAGCTTCACCACACCACTTTGCTTAGTCAGCTTGGCGATCAGACCAAGATTGTGCTCGATGGACACCTGTACCGCCTGGTTGATTAACTCGGCCGGATCAGTCTGTCGATTCGACCAGAGATCGACGTAGATCACCTCAGCGCCCGCGAGTTGGAGGGCAGGCGCCAAGTCTTCACGCATGAAGGTGGTCTTGCCGGTTCGCCGTGGCGCTGCCAAAAACAGACCGGGATGCAGCGGGTCTGCCATGATCTTGGCGGCATAGGTAGTAGCCATGGCATGGCGGTGATAGAAGCGCCCAGGCATCGACAATTCCCTGTTTAAAGGCGATTAAAGTCGATTATAGATCTTTATAGACCTTTATAGATCGTCGCTCTGAAGCCTACTTAGTGCTGGTCATGCCCGTGCCGATAGAGCTTGAGCTCCACCATCAGGTCGTCGGTGAGGGTTTCCAGGTGGGCTTGCAGGGCTTCGAGTTCGAGGTCTGCCGGAAGCGCCAGCAGGGCGGTGGCGTGGAACAGCGCCTCGCTGCTCATGGGTGCCGGGCGGGTCTCGGTGGACAGGCGCTCGACGTTGACGCCCACCTGATGCAGCGCTCGGGTGATGTCGCGGACGATGCCGACGCGGTCGTTGCCCAGCAGGTCGAGCTGCACCAGCGGCGCACCCACCGCAGCCGGCTGGCCGGGTTCGCCGACCAGGATGCGCAGGCCGGGAATGGCCAGCTGCTGCAACGTCTCCACCAGGCCGTTGCGCAATTCCGGCTCCACTTCCACCGAGAGGATGCCGGCGAACTGGCCGGCCAGGTGGGCCATGCGGCTCTCCAGCCAGTTGCCGCCCTGGGCGGCCACGCAGTCGGCCAGGGCTTCCACCAGACCGGGGCGATCGGGGGCGATGACGGTCAGGACCAGGTGTTCCATGGCGGGCTCCAGGGCGGGCAGAAGGAGTCTCCAGTCTAGCCCGCCCGATCGCCGCCGGCCTACTGGATGTCTTCGGGTTTGACGATCACCCAGTGCTGGTCCGCGTTCACCGCCACGCCGGCCTTGGCCTGGCCCTCGGCGTTGCTCTTCATCATCGCCTCGATCTGGGTGCGGTACTTGGACTTGCGGTCGATCCACAGATGGATGCCGTTCTTGGCGGCGTCCACGCCCTGGAACAGCATGGGGCCGTCGCTGACCGGGGTGTCGCCGCCGACCAGGATGGGTTTCTTCCAGGGATCTATGTAGGTGAGGATGGCCGCGTACTTGCCGGCGAACCAGGTGGCCGGAGTCCAGAGATAGGGCGTGACCTGCAGCTTCAGGTTGGCCTGGGGATCGTACTTGCCTTCGGCGATCTGCTTGCGGGCGGTGGTCAGGGCGCCGGTGGCCGGGTCCTTGAGCAGGGTGGTGACGCCGATGACGTTTTCCGGTTTCACGCCATAGCCATAGCGCGGGTCGGCGGCCACCATGCGCACCAGCTCCTCGTGGGCGGCGCTGATCACATAGACCTCGATGCCGTTCTCCATCAGCTTGTGATAGAGCTCCTGCTGGCCGGTGAAGGGCTTGGGCGGGTTGATCTCCACCGTCTCGATCTTGTCGTCCTTGCCGTAGTAGGTGGCGGGGATCGGCTTGCCGTAGGCCATCAGCTCGTCGACGTAGCCCTTGAGCTGCTGCAGGGTGAAGCCGGAGAACACCTGGGCGACCCAGGGGTAGCAGACCAGGTCGTCGACCTCGCACAGCCGGTAGTAGTAGCTGTTGAGGCTCTCCTTGTGGCCACCGACGTCCTTGAAGGGGATCAGCTTGAGCGAGGGATCCAGGGTGTCGCGGGTCAGCACGCCCTTCATCTCCAGGAAGGGCAGCAGGGCCTCTTCCAGGTCGTAGCGATAGCTGGTGTTGTCCATGTCGAACACCGCATAGTTGCCCTTATTGGCATTGGCGGCGATCAGGGCGTCGAGCTGGCGGGCGGCATCGGCCGGCCAGTGGGTCAGCTCGGTGGCGGCAGCGGTGAGGCTGAGCAGACCGCCGGCCAGGCCGGCGAGAAGGCGGGGGAGGGTGGGCATCGGCGGGCTCCGGCACGGCGACCGCGGTATGCGGTCGTCTGGTCTAGACCATAGCAAAAGGTCATGACAGTTCGATGCGCGGAGCGACCTGGGTGGGCGCGAGAGCGGCAGGGCCTGCCGCTCTGCGACAGCCCTGTCAGGCGGTTACGGTCTTGAAGCGCGGCTGGGCGTTGCCCTTGAACAGGGTCAGGGTCGCGACCAGGCCGAGCACGGCGGCCAGGGTCAGCCACATGCCGGGGGCGGCCTTGTTGCCGGTCTCCTGGATCAGCCAAGTGCAGACCATCGGCGTGAAACCGCCGAAGGTCGCGGTGGCCAGGCTGTAGGCCAGGGAGAAGCCGGTGGTGCGCACATGGGCCGGCATCACCTCGGTCAGGGCCACCACCATGCCACCGTTGTAGGTGCCATAGAGGAAGGACAGCCACAGCTCGACCATCAGCAGGCGCGAGAAGCCCGGGGCATGGGTCAGCCAGATCATCGCCGGGTAGGCGGTGAGGATGGCCAGCACGGTGGCGAAGATCAGCAGCGGACGACGGCCGACGCGATCGCTCAGGGCGCCCATCACCGGCAGCCAGATGAAGTTGGAGATGCCCACGCAGGCCGTGACGATCAGGCTGTCCAGATCGGTCAGGTGCAGCTCGTGACGGCCGAAGGTCGGGGTGTAGGCAGTGATCAGGTAGAAGGAGGCGGTGGTCATGGAGACCATGGCCACGCCCGCCAGCACCACGCCGAAGTTCTGGCCGATGGAGGTCATGGTCTCGCCGAAGGTCGGCCGATGCTTGCGCGCCTCGAACTCGGGGCTTTCTTCCAGGGAACGACGGATGATGAACAGGAAGGGCACGATCAGGCAGCCGATCAGGAAGGGAATGCGCCAGCCCCACTCACCCATTTCGGCGGGCGACAGCCAATGGTTCAGCAGAGCGCCCAGCACGCCGGCGAAGACCACCGCGACCTGCTGACTGGCGGACTGCCAGGAAACGAAGAAACCCTTGCGCCCGGGGGTGGCGATTTCCGACAGGTAGACGGACACGCCGCCCAGTTCGACGCCGGCGGAGAAGCCCTGCAGCAGGCGGCCGAGCAGCACCAGCAGCGGCGCGGCGACGCCCAGGGTGGCGTAGCCCGGCACCACGGCGATCAGCAGGGTACCCAGGGCCATCAGCGCCAGGGTGACGATCAGGCCGTGGCGACGGCCGTGGCGATCGATGTAGGCGCCGAGGAAGATGGCTCCCAGGGGGCGCATCAGGAAGCCGGCGCCGAAGGTGGCCAGCGACAGCATCAGGGAGGCGAGTTCGTTGTCGCCGGGGAAGAACGTCTTGGCGATGGCCGTGGCATAGAAGCCATAGACCATGAAGTCGTACATTTCGAGGAAGTTTCCGCTGACGACGCGGAAGACGGATTTGGCTTTCGAGGTGGTGGCCATGACTGCTAGCTCGGATTGAGTTTGTTATAGGAGACAGCTCGCGCAGGGCGCCCAGACCTCTCGCGGGTGGGTCGCGCTATTTGTAACCTTATGTGTTGCAAAAGCGCGCTGGCAAGCTGAATCGGACCGGAACCCCCGAATTTCATGGGTTTGAAAGGTTATTGAAAGGTTCGCGACATTACGTCTGGAAATTATTGTCCAGTTGACACGTTGTCGCAGTTCAGGTGGCAAGCATTTGCCAGAACGCCGCCCCGACGCCTGCCAGACTTTCCCCGGCGATGAGGCCGGCCGCGGCGGCCAGGGCGAAGCGCTCGGCCAGGCCCGGCGCTCGCCAGCGCACCAGGGCGGTGAGCAGGGCGCCCAGGGTCATCATCAGCGCCACCGAGGCCGGCAGGATGAAGGCCAGCCCCAGGGCCGCCGAGCTGGGCAGCCAGTGCGCGCGGCGGTCGGGCAGCAGGGCCTCGGCCAAGCCCAGCAGCAAGCCGACCAGGGCGCCCAGGACGATACCCAGGCGCATGGCGCCATCGAGGGCACCCAGGCCCTGGGTCAGGGTCTCCGCGACCGCCTTCCACTGCGCCACCGCCGGTGCCGGCCAGGCGGCGCTGAGCAGCAGTGCCTGGGGATCGGGAATCAGCAGGCGGTAGGTGAGCACCCCGGTCACCGCGCCTAGGGCGATGCCCAGGCACTGGGCGACCACCTGCTTGGCCGGGGTGGCGCCGATGGCCTGGCCGACCTTGAAGTCGTTCATCAGGTCGGTGCTCTGACCCGCCGCGCCGCCGGCGGTGTTGGCACCCATGAGGTTGATGTTGACCTGCCCGGGAGCGGCCAGGCCGAAGGTCAGCTGCGACAGCTGACCGATGGCGCCGATGGGCGGGATGCCGGTGGCGCCGACCACCCGCGCGGCCATGGCGGCGAGAAACAGCGCCAGGGGCAGGGCCAGCAGCGCCAGCCAGGGATCGATGCCGAACAGCCGCACCTGGAGCACCACCACCAGCAGAGCCGCCACCAGCAGCAGCGCCAGCGGCCAGACGCGGGGCCGCCGCCAGCCCTGGCGACGGCGTTCGGCGCGGGGCAGGGTGATCAGCCGCACGGCCAGCGCAGCCAGGGTGGCGCTGACCATCAGGCTTACCCCGGGCCAGAGCAGCCATTGCACCAGAAAGGCGTATTGCGGACCGCTGGCGCCGGCCGGCAAGGCGGCGATACCGCTGGCCAGCAGCCAGGGCGCCACCGCGCCCCAGGCCAGCAGGGTGCCGAGCAGCAGCGACAGTCCGACCCTCAGGCCGATGATGCCGCCGAAGCCGAGCAGCAGCAGCGAGGGATCGAAGCTGAAGGTCAGGCGTTCCAGGGCCGGCGAGGGCGCGACCCGTGGCAGCGTCCAGGCGAAGCTGTCCACCAGCTTGACCGCCGCCGACAGCGCCAGGGCGCCCAGCAGCACCCGCAGGCGGCTCAGGGCTTCGGCACCGCTGGCATAGACCTGGCGCAGCGCTTCCAGGGTGGCCAGGCCCTCGGGGAATTTCAGGCTGGCATCGGCCAGCAGCAGGGGCCGCAGATACCAGGCCACCCAGATGCCGAGAAAGCTCACCGCGAACACCCAGCCCATCAGCGGCAGGGTTGGCAATTGCTGGCCGGTCAGCAGGGTGTAGGCCGGGATGGGCGCGACCAGACCGCCGGAGACGATGCTGGCCGCCGCCGAGGCCACGGTCTGGTTGATGTTGCTCTCGTGCAGCGTCCAGCCCGGTTGCTGCAGGCGGCGACCCAGGCGATGCCAGAGGCCGTAGCTCACCAGCAGGGCGATGATCGACATGTTGAACGACCAGCCGATCTTGAGGCCGGCATAGACATTGGCCGGGGTCAGCAGGATGCCCAGCAACGCCCCGGTGAGCAGCGCCCGGGGGCTGAGTTCGCGCTCCACGGGCAGCGGCAGGTCGATTGCGGCGGCGTTGGCAGTGGGCAAAAGGGCCTCCTCGGTCAGGCGATCATGGCGTGGTCAGGGGACCCCCGGGCTTGGCGGTTGGTTCGCGTCCTCAGGGGTGGCGCCCGGTCCAGGTCTGGCGCAGGGCCTCGATCAACTGGCGCAGGCCGGGTGGCGGCTGGCGCCGACTCGGGTAGTAGATGCACAGCGGCGCGCCGGGCGAGGTCCAGTCGGGCAGCACCTGCTCCAGGCGACCGTCGCGCAATTCGTCGGCCACTCGCCACTCCAGGCAATAGGCCAGGGCCAGGCCGTCGAGGGCGACCTGGATCGAGGTCTCGGTCTCGTTGACCGTGAGCGGGCCGGGCACGTCGATCGTCCGCGTGGTGGCGCCGCTGCCCAGCTCCCAGCGATAGAGGGCGCCGTTGCCCAGCCGCAGCCGCACGCAGCGATGCTCGGCAAGCTCCTCCGGCTGCTGCGGTCGGCCGTGACGGTCGAGGTAGGCGGGGGCGCCCACCACGATCCAGCGCAACTCGTCGGTGAGCGGCAGGGCGACCATGTCCTGGGGCACGGTGTCGCCATAGCGGATGCCGGCGTCGAGGCCGTCGGCAACGATGTCCACCGGGCGATCCTCGACGCTGATGTCCAGTTGCAACTGCGGATAGGCGGCCAGCAGCCGGGGCAGGGTCGGGGTCAGCAGCAGCCGCGCCGCATCGCGCGGCACGCTCAGGCGCAGGCGCCCGACTGGGGCGTCGCGGTGCTGGTCCAGCTCGCCCAGGGCCTCGCCGATGAGGGCGAAGCCCTGTTCGAGCTTTTCCGCCAGCGCCGCGCCGGCCAGGGTCGGCACCACCGAGCGACTGGTGCGATTGAGCAGCTTGACCCCCAGCCGGGTCTCCAGCTGGCGCAGGGCATGGCTCAGCGCCGAGGTGGTGACGCCCAGTTCGATGGCGGCCTGGCGAAAGCTGCGCCGCCGGACCAGGGCGACGAAGACATTGAGATCGGCCAGTTCGCCGCGATTCAGGGTAGGCATGCACAATCCTCGCGCGATAAGGGTCAAGCGTTCGTTGAGCCCTATTCAACGCCTTCTGAATTAGCCTCACAAGGTTGATCCTTCCAACTGGCGTTGCCGCCTGGAGCTTTCCATGACTGAAACCCTACGCATCCCGGGTATCGATACCCCCGTTTCCCGCATCGCCCTCGGCACCTGGGCCATCGGTGGCTGGATGTGGGGCGGTACCGACGAAGCCCGCTCCATCGAGACCATCCGTGGCGCCGTGCAGGGCGGCATCAACCTGATCGACACCGCGCCGGTGTACGGCTTTGGCCGTTCCGAGGAAATCGTCGGCAAGGCCCTGGAGGGCATCCGTGACCAGGCGGTGATCGCCACCAAGGTGGCCCTGGAGTGGCCCAACGAAGAGGTGCGCCGCAATGCCAGCGCTGCGCGCATTCGCCAGGAGGTAGAAGACTCCCTGCGGCGTCTGCGTACCGATCGCATCGACCTCTATCAGGTGCACTGGCCCGATCCCCAGGTTCCCCACGAGGAAACCGCGCACGAACTGGAGCGTCTGCGGCAGGCGGGCAAGATCCTCGCCATCGGTGTGAGCAATTATTCGCCCGAGCAACTGGAGGCCTTCCGCCAGTTCGCCAACCCCTCCACGGTGCAGCCGCCCTACAACCTCTTCGAACGCGCCATCGAGGCCGACGTGCTGCCCTACGCCCAGCGCCATGGCCTGGTGGTGCTGGCCTATGGCGCGCTGTGCCGCGGCCTGCTGTCCGGGCGCATGAATGCCCAGACGCAATTCGATGGCGACGACCTGCGCCAGGGCGATCCCAAGTTCCAGGCCCCGCGCTTCGCCCAGTATCTGGCCGCGGTGGAGGCCCTGACCGCCTTTGCCCGCGAGCGCCATGGCAAGTCTATGCTGGCCCTGGCGGTGCGCTGGATCCTCGACCAGGGACCGACCATCGCCCTCTGGGGCGCGCGTAAGCCTGAGCAACTGCAGGGCCTTGACGAAGCCTTCGGTTGGCAGCTGTCCGCCGAGGACCTGACCGCCATCGACGCCATCCTCGCCGAGCACGTCAAGGACCCGGTGGGTCCGGAGTTCATGGCGCCCCCCTTACGTTGATCTGCCGGGAGCGGGGCACCCTGGCCCCGCCTCGTTGCCCAATGTACTCAGCCACAAGAGGTGAGCATCATGGCCAAGCGCGACGATCTCGACCACAAGCCGGAAAACGCCGGCAAGGTCGGCGAGACCCACAAGGAACTCAATCAGGGCGGTGAAGAACAGCGCCCGCAGAACGACAAGCGCCCCGAGCAGCCCAAGGAAAACCCGGATCCGGGTTACTGACAGGGGCACAAAAAGCAAAGGCGCCCGGGTGCAGACCCGGGCGCCTTTGCTGTCTATGGCCGGGGTCATCGGATGACCCCGGCAGTCTTGCCGGTCAGAAGCTGCGTGGTGGGGTGGCCATGCCGCTCTCATCACCTACCGCTCCAGGGGTGCTGCCTGTGGCCGCGGTACGGCCGACATTCATGCCCGCGGTCGCCTGGGTGGCCCCGAGAGTGCTGCCGGTGCCTGCCCTTGGCGAGCCCGCCATGGACTCGACCCCGGCGTCGGAATCATTGCCTAGGTTGCTGGACGAAACCCCTGCACCGCCTTGCTGGCGCCTGTCAGGACTGGCCTGGCGCGCTTCCTTCGCCACGTCCTGTCCCGCCGCCTTGACCTGCTCGTAGCCACTGCTGGCCGCCTGCTTGGCCTTGGTGGTGAGCTTGTCGCTGTGCTTGCCCAGGGCGCGATCCTCGGTCTCAGTACGCGGCAGCGAGGCCCCCAGCAGGGCGCCAAGGGCGATGCCCAGCGCACCGACCACCAGTGGCTGTTCGCGTAGCAGGGTCTCGAAGGTACCCTTGAGCTGTTGCGCCTGGTCGGCCAGGGCGTCCTTGGCGTGAGCCGCGCTATCGCTCAGCCGCTCCCCGGTCTCGGACGCCTTGACCGATACGCTCTCGCCCAGCCCGGTGACCTTGTCGCGCACGTCGTGACTGCCACGGTTCAGGGAATCACGGGTATGGCCTGCGCTGTCGGCGACCGAGTCCAGCGCACCGGACAACCTGTCCTTGAGCGGGGTGCCCGTGGTGGCTGGCGCCGGCGTGCGATTCTGCCCCAGCGCCAGCCACAGCAGACCCACCGAGGTCAGTACGGCCGGCACCGGATTGGCCTTGAGGGTGTTGCCCAGGTTATGGGCGAATTCACCGCCATGGCCCTTGGTGTAGGACAGCGCCTGGTCGAACAGCTGGCCTGGGGACAGGCGGCTTTCCAGCGCGCCCACCAGGTCCTCGATGTGCCCGCGCTTCTGGTCGATTTCGCGTTCGAGTTCCTCGGGATTCTTTCTTGATTCCTGATCGATCTGGTCGGTGATGCTCATTGTGCGGCCCTCCGTACGGCGTCCTTGTCCTTCTGCAGGCTGTTGACGGTGCGATCAGGGGTGAAGTGGGACGGCTCGAACTGCTTCTTGCCCGACTGCAGCATGATGAAACCGATCACCATGACCACGGCGCCCACCAGCAGGGCAGCGGCCCAGGGCGTGAGGTACTGGGAGAGAAAGTAGACGATGCCCATGAGCAGCACGATGAAGCCGGCCAGCAGCACGATGGCGCCGGCCGCGACCCCGGCCACACCGGCCTTGGTGGTGCGCAGCGACTCGCCCAGCTCGGCCTTGGCCAGTGCCAGTTCCTTGGTGAACAGCGCCGGTACCTCGTGGACCAGCTGCTTGACCAGGCCGACGACCGAGGTATCGCCTTCGGTGGAACGCGGAGTGGGATTCTCGTTGATCATGGCTGCTTGTCTCCGCTCAGGGTGGGACGATCCAGGTGGCTGGATGAGGTGCCGCTGTTCAGGCTGCTACCGGTACGCGCCGGATTGATCGCCGCACTGCCAAGGGGGTCGCCGCTGCCGGTGGTGGTCGGCGCATGGAGGTCGGGACCCTTGGGAATGTTGTTGGTGTGGATGACATCGACACCGGCCGCTGGCTCCACCAGTTCGTTTTCTGCGGCGACCGCGGGCGTGGTCAGCGAGGGCACCTCGTCCGGCCCGCTGACGCGCGAACTGCTGCCGGTGTCCCGCTGGCTGGAGGCCTTGAGAAAACGCGACAGGCCGAAGCCGATGGCGATGCTGCTGGTCAGGAACAGTGCCGGATTGTCGCGCGCCAGGGTTCCGGCCTGGTGCAGCAGCTGCTCGGCGCTCTTGCCACGCAGATCCTCGGCCAGGCCGGTCAGGCTCTGCGCCATGTCGCTGACATAGTGCGCCAGGCCCAGGGTGTCCTTGTCTTTAAGTTCGTCAGCGGCCGCCTGGGCGCTTTGTGCAAGGGCACCGAGCTGGTCGGCAGCGGTGTCCCGATAGTGTTCGTACTGGGCAGCACCTTCCTGTTTGGCATCCTGCACCGTGTCTCGGGCGACCTCTTTGAGGTCGTGCAGATGGGCCTCTGCCGTAGCACCGTCCTTGGTCTGCGAGGGTTGTCCCTGAGCGGGATTGAGGGGCGTCGTCATGCGCGGGTACCTGTGTGCAGAACCTTGTCGTGGCCGGCAGAGAGTTCTCGGCGACCGTTCGTGTGCCTTGCCTTTTAGGTGACCGGGCGCAATGAGCAGCAGTTCTCACGCGGCGTCGGTTTGGCGGCAAAGTAGACAAACGGTTTTACCTACAGGAGTAGCTACAAGCGCAGCGGCCGCGGCAGGAGAAGGCCTCTGGGGCGGGCAATGAAACGCAGTCGCAACAGGGGCAACCATTCGTCATGCCCAGGGTGGCGATATGCAAATTCGATGAACGATTTTTCGTCTGCTGCGGTCGATTTCTGCAGACGTTGATGTTCGCGCCAACCAGGCGAACCCCTTTTTCTCTTCACGTCCTGACAGGAGATCTCTCATGGCCGTTGCCAATGCCAAGCAAGAACTCAAGACCGTTTCCAGCGTCAAGCAGAAGGCCCATCAGGGCGAAGACGCCACCCTGCAGAACCAGCAGGCCGTAGGTGAAGCCCTGGCCGTGCTGCTGTCCGATGTCTTCGCGCTGTACATCAAGACCAAGAACTACCACTGGCACATGAAGGGCTCGCACTTCCGCGACTACCACCTGCTGCTGGACGAGCAGGCTACCCAGCTGTACGGCATCACCGACCTGATCGCCGAGCGCGCTCGCAAGATCGGCCAGCCCACCGTGCGCTCCCTGGAGCAGATGGTGCAACTCAAGCGCCTGGCCAGCAGCGATGCCACCGATCTGTCGGCGGACCAGATGCTGACCGAGCTGCACGACGACAACCAGTCGCTGGCCGCCTACATGCGTACCACCCACACCCTGACCGACGACGCCAATGACGTCTCCACCACCAGCCTGCTGGAAGAGTGGATCGACCAGGCCGAAGAACGCGCCTGGTTCCTGGGTCAGACCGTCGGCAAATAAGCCGCGGCAGCTACCTGAAAGCCCGTCTCCGGACGGGCTTTTTCATGGGCGCTCGCCAGGGGTTTGGGATTCGACTGGTACTGCCGCGGGGTACAGCCGAACTCCCGGCGAAACACCGCGTGCAGGTACTGCGCCGAGGTGAAACCGCAACGCCGGGCGACCTCGGCCAGACTCGGGGCCTCTTCCTGCAGCGCCACGGCCGCGGCGGCCAGCTTGAAGCCGAGAATCTCGTCGTGGACGCTGCGTCCCAGTTCGCGGCGAAAGGACGTCTCCAGGGCCGAGCGGGAGATGCCAACATAGCTGGCCACCTGCTCGGTCTTGATGCCCTGGCAGGCGTACTGGCGGATGAAGTGCAGGGCGCGCATCACCTGGGGATGCCGCACCGGCTGGTGGCGACTGGAGGCCTGGACGTTGATGCCCTCCGGCGGGATCAGCACCCTTGGCGCCCCCAGTTCGACGCCGTGCAGGCGCTGGTGCAGCAGTTGCGCCGCCTCCCGGCCGATGGCCTCGGTCCCCTGGATCACCGAGGTCAGGGGCACGCGGGTCAGGGTGCGCGCCAGCGGATCGTTGTCGATGCCCACCAGCGCCACCTGTTCCGGCACCGGGATGCCGGCCGTGAAACAGGCCTGCAGGAGTTGCCGCGCCCGGGCGTCGGTGACGGCGAGGATGCCCACCGGCTTGGGCAGGGCTTCCAGCCAGGCGATCAGCTGTTCCACCGCCGTATCCCACAGCGGGGCGCTGGTCTCCAGGCCCCGATAGATCTCCACCGGCAGGCCGTCGCGGCGGAGCAGGGCGGCAAAGGCTGCCTCGCGCTCGCCGGCCCAGCGATTGGTGTCGGCGGCGGGCAGGCTGAAGCAGGCGAAGCGGGTCAGCCCGGATTCGATCAGGTGGTCATAGGCCAGGCGCACCAGGGCGGCATTGTCGGTGGCCACGTAGGGGATGCCGGGCGGGTAGTCGGTCGGGGCCGCGTAGGAGCCGCCGACGGCCACCACCGGCAGCGCGCTGTGGGCCAGGGCGGCGCTCACCGCCGGGTCGTCGAAGTCGGCGATGATGCCGTCGCCCTGCCAGCGCTCGATGCCCTTGAGCCGGCAGAGGAAGTCCTCTTCGAGGAACAGATCCCAGCGCGCCCGGGTGCCGCTCAGGTAGTTGCCGATGCCGGTGAGGATGCCTCTGTCGTAGATCTTGCTGCCGTTGAACAGCAGGGCGACGCGGTGGACGGGCGGCTGGCTGGGCATGGCGGGGTTCCGGCAGGAGGCGCGGGCGGGGCTCCAGACTACGACCGGCGAGCCCACCTCTCAAGCGGCAAAATCGCACCTGGCTCTGGTGATTTTCACAATAGGCAGCCCGGGTGGCGGCGCTACCATCGACGCAAACCGGTACGCCGTATCGGGTGCGACAGATAAGAACAAGGACAACGCCATGGCTTATTTCCCCAATGTCGAGAAAGTCCGCTACGCCGGGCCCGACAGCGATTCTCCGCTTGCCTTCCGCCACTACGAAGCCGACCGCCTGGTCATGGGCAAGCCCATGCGCGAGCACCTGCGCATGGCGGTCTGCTACTGGCACACCTTTGTCTGGCCGGGTAGCGATGTCTTCGGTCAGGGCACCTTCCAGCGGCCCTGGCAGGCAGCAGGTTCGCCCCTGGAGCAGGCCCGCGCCAAGGCCACCGCCGCCTTCGAATTCTTCAGCAAGCTGGGCGTGGACTACTACTGCTTCCACGACACCGACGTCGCCCCCGAAGGCGCCAATTTCACCGAGTACCGCGAGAACTTCGCCCGCCTGGTGGACGATTTGGAGCGCCACCAGAGCGAGTCCGGCCTCAAGCTGCTGTGGGGCACCGCCAACTGCTTCAGCCACCCGCGCTATGCCGCCGGCGCCGCCAGCAACCCCGATCCGGAAGTCTTCGCCTGCGCCGCCACCCAGGTCTGCACGGCGATGAACGCCACCCACCGCCTGGGCGGCGAGAACTATGTGCTGTGGGGCGGCCGCGAAGGCTACGAGACCCTGCTCAACACCGACCTTAAGCGCGAGCGCGAGCAACTCGGCCGCTTCATGCGCATGGTGGTGGAGCACAAGCACCGCATCGGCTTCCAGGGCGATCTGCTGATCGAGCCCAAGCCCCAGGAGCCCACCAAGCACCAGTACGACTATGACGTGGCCACCGTCTTCGGCTTCCTGCAGCAGTTCGGGCTGGAGAAGGAGATCAAGGTCAACATCGAGGCCAACCACGCGACCCTCGCCGGGCACAGCTTCCAGCACGAGATCGCCAGCGCCGTGGCCCTCGGCGTGTTCGGCAGCATCGACGCCAACCGCGGCGATCCGCAGAACGGTTGGGACACCGACCAGTTCCCCAACAGCGTCGAGGAAATGACCCTGGCGATCTACGAGATCCTCAAGGGCGGCGGCTTCACCCGCGGCGGCTTCAACTTCGACGCCAAGGTGCGGCGCCAGAGCCTGGACGACGTCGACCTGTTCCATGGCCACGTGGCGGCCATGGACACCCTGGCGCTGTCGCTGGAGCGCGCCGCGGCGCTCCTGCAGGACGATCCCCTGGGCAAGTTCAAGGCCGAGCGTTATGCCGGCTGGGATCAGACCCTCGGTCAGCGCATCCTCGGTGGCCAGCTGAGCCTGGAACAACTGGCCGAGCACACCTTCAGCCAGGGCCTCGCGCCCCAGCCGGTGAGCGGTCGCCAGGAGCTGCTCGAAGGCGTGGTCAACCGTTACCTGTACCGCTAGCGATCGCGAGCGGGTCGGCAGAAAAGCCTGCCTGACCCGCTTGTGCAAGTGCGCTGAATCGTTACACTCAAATCCGTTCTCTCGCTCCACAACAACAATAACCAAGGACGCCACCATGAATTTCAAGACGACCCTGCTCGCCGGTCTGCTCGCGCTGTGCACCACCGGTTTCGCCCAGGCCGACGCCCAGCATCCCAAGATCGGTTTCTCCATCGACGACCTGCGCCTGGAGCGCTGGGCCCGTGACCGCGACTACTTTGTCGCCGCCGCCGAGCAACTCGGCGCCAAGGTCTATGTGCAATCCGCCGACGCCAACGAGCAGCGCCAGCTGTCGCAGATCGAGAACCTGATCTCCCGCGGCGTGGATGCCATCGTCATCGTGCCGTTCAACGCCACGGTGCTGAACAACGTGGTGGCCGAGGCCAAGAAGGCCGGGGTCAAGGTGATCTCCTATGATCGTCTGATCCTCAACGCCGACATCGACGCCTACATCTCCTTCGATAACGAGAAGGTCGGCGAGATGCAGGCCGGTGGCGTGCTCAAGGCCCAGCCCAAGGGCAACTTCTTCCTGCTCGGCGGCGCGCCCACCGACAACAACGCCAAGATCCTCCGCCAGGGCCAGATGAAGGTCCTGCAGCCGGCCATCGACAAGGGCGACGTCAAGATCGTCGGCCAGCAGTGGGTCAAGGAGTGGAACCCGACCGAGGCCCTGGCCATTGTCGAGAACGCCCTGACCGCCAACGACAACAAGATCGACGGCATCGTCGCCTCCAACGACGCCACCGCCGGCGGTGCCATCCAGGCCCTGGCCGCGCAGAAGCTGGCCGGCAAGGTCGCCGTGTCCGGTCAGGACGCCGACCTCGCCGCCATCAAGCGGGTGATCGCCGGGACCCAGACCATGACCGTCTACAAGCCGCTCAAGCTGATCGCCTCCGAGGCGGCCAAGCTGTCGGTGCAACTGGTGCGCAACGAGAAGCCGGCCTTCAACTCCAGCTACGACAACGGCACCAAGAAGGTCGACACCCTGCTGCTCACCCCCACCGAGCTGACCAAGGCCAACGTCGACCTGCTGGTCAAGGACGGCTTCTACACCCAGGCCCAGATCGACGGCAAATAACCACTGGCCACCGGCTGGCCGTCTGACGCCTGGCGTCGGACGGCCCCTGGGCAAGGAGCGGCCATGGCCGACTATCTGCTGGAAATGCACGGCATCGCCAAGAGCTTTGGCGGGGTGCGGGCGCTGGACGGCATCGATCTCAAGGTGCGTCCGGGCGAATGCGTAGGGCTGTGCGGCGAGAACGGCGCCGGCAAGTCCACCCTGATGAAGGTCCTGTCGGCGGTCTATCCCCACGGCACCTGGGAAGGCGAGATCCGCTGGGACGGGCGTCCGCTGGAAGCCCAGTCCATCGCCGAATCCGAGGCGGCCGGCATCGTCATCATCCACCAGGAACTGACCCTGGTACCCGATCTGTCCGTGGCCGAGAACATCTTCATGGGCCACGAGCCGCGTCGCTTCGGCGGGCGGCTGGACTACCCGACCATGCTGCAGCGCTCGGCCGAGCTGATGCGCCGGCTCAAGGTGCCGGACATGAACGTGGCCCTGCCGGTGTCCCAGTACGGCGGCGGTCTGCAGCAACTGGTGGAGATCGCCAAGGCGCTGAACAAGAACGCCCGGCTGTTGATCCTCGACGAGCCGACCTCGGCGCTCACCACCTCCGAGATCGCCGTGCTGCTGGACATCATCCGCGACCTCAAGGCCCAGGGCGTGGCCTGCGTCTACATCTCGCACAAGCTCGACGAGGTGGCGGCCATCTGCGACACCATCACGGTGATCCGCGACGGCAAGCACATCGCCACCACGCCCATGGCCGAGATGGACATCGACCGCATCATCACCCAGATGGTCGGCCGCGCCATGACCAACCTCTATCCACAGATCCCCCACCAGATCGGCGAGGTGATCTTCGAGGCGCGTCACTTCACCTGCCTGGACGTCGACAATCCCCAGCGCAAGCGCGTCGACGACGTCTCCTTCGCCGTGCGCGCCGGCGAGATCCTCGGCATCGCCGGGCTGGTGGGCGCCGGGCGCACCGAACTGGTCTCGGCCATCTTCGGTGCCTACGACGGCCGTTACGAAGGCGAGGTCTGGCTCAATGGCCAGCGCATCGATACCCGCACCCCGCTGAAATCCATCCGCGCCGGCCTCTGCCTGGTACCGGAGGATCGCAAGCGCCAGGGCATCATTCCCGACCTGGGCGTGGGCTCGAACATCACCCTCACGGTGCTGGACAGATTCGCCCACCTGAGTCGCATCGACAGCGAGGCGGAACTGTCCTGCATCGACACCGAGATCGCCCGGCTACAGCTAAAGACCAGCAGCCCCTTCCTGCCCATCACCGGCCTCTCCGGCGGCAACCAGCAGAAGGCGGTGCTCGCCAAGATGCTGCTGGCGCGGCCCAAGGTGCTGATCCTCGACGAGCCCACCCGCGGCGTCGACGTCGGCGCCAAGTTCGAGATCTACCGGCTGATCGGCCTGCTCGCGGCGGAGGGCGTGGCCATCGTCATGGTCTCCTCGGAGTTGGCCGAGGTGCTCGGCGTCTCCGACCGGGTACTGGTGCTCGGCGAAGGCCGGCTGCGCGGCGATTTCCCCAATGAGAATCTGACCCAGGAGCGGGTACTGGCCGCGGCCCTGGGTACCACCGAACGGGCGGTCGCCCAAGCCCGGGAGCACTTCTGATGCACGCCGTGAAACAGCTGTTCACCCGTTACAAGATGCTCGCCCTGCTGATCGCCGTGGCCCTGATCTGGCTGTTCTTCAGCTGGCAGACCGAAGGCGGCTTCGTTACCCCGCGCAACCTCTCCAACCTGCTGCGGCAGATGTCCATCACCGGCATCCTCGCCTGCGGCATGGTGCTGGTGATCATCGCCGGCGAGATCGACCTGTCGGTGGGCTCGCAACTCGGCCTGCTCGGCGGGGTGGCGGCGATACTCGACGTCACCTACCACGTGCCCCTGCCGATCACCCTGCTGGCGGTGGCCGCCGGCGGTCTGCTGATCGGCCTGATCAACGGCTACCTGAGCGCCTATCGGGGGATACCGTCGTTCATCGTCGGCCTCGGCGGCATGCTGGCCTTTCGCGGGGTGCTGCTCGGTCTCACCGGCGGCGTCACCGTCGCCCCGGTGTCGCCGGAACTGGTCTACCTCGGCCAGGGCTATCTGCCGCCGGTGGTGGGCAGCGTCCTGGGCGTGCTGCTGTTCGCGGTGGCCGTGGTGCTGACCTGGCGCCAGCGCAGCAAGCGCAAGACCCTCGGCCTCGCCCTCGCGCCGCTGTGGCGCGACGTGCTGCGGGTGGTGGTGATCGGCGTGGTGCTGGTGGCCTTCATCCAGACCCTCAACCGCTATGACGGCATCCCGGTGCCGGTGCTGATCCTGCTGGTGCTGCTCGGGGTGTTCAGCTACATCACCAGCCAGACGGTATTTGGCCGGCGCATCTATGCGGTGGGCAGCAACCTGGAAGCCACGCGGCTGTCGGGCATCAACGTCCAGGCGATCAAGCTCGGCATCTTCGGCCTGATGGGCGTGATGTGCGCCCTGGCCGGTCTGGTCAACACCGCCCGCCTGGCCGCCGGCTCGCCCTCGGCCGGCACCATGGGCGAACTGGACGCCATCGCCGCCTGCTTCATCGGCGGCACCTCCATGCGCGGCGGCTCGGGCACCGTCTACGGCGCCCTGCTCGGCGCCCTGGTGATCGCCAGTCTGGACAATGGTATGTCCATGCTCGATGTGGACAGCTACTGGCAGATGATCGTCAAGGGCAGCATCCTGGTCCTGGCGGTCTGGGTCGACGTCAGCACCCGCACCAGCCGGCGCTGAGCGGCATGGCCAGGAGTGGATGAGGCTGCGCCGTCATCCACCCTACGGTAGAGCTACCTCTCACGCCGTAGCCCCCCCTCCCCCTCAGGGAGAGGGCTGGGGTGAGGGCGACTCAGCCAACGCTCAATCCCCCCGGCCAACTCCTCTCAGCTCTCGAACCGCTGCACCCGCGGACCACGCTGGCGCAGGTCGGCGAGGCTTGCCGGGCTCAGGGTGCCGAGCGCCCGGTCGAGATCGCGCTGCAGATCCTTGATCACCGTGGCCAGGGTGGCCGTGCATTCCAGGCTGCACAGGGGAATCGCCTTGGTGACCGTGACCGCGCGGGCCGTGTCGGTGACGGTGAACAGCAGGGTGCGATCGGCGCGCCGCGGGACGGCCAGGCAGGAGTGCGGACTGAAGGCGGTGATCAACATGTCGATGGCGTCTTGCATGGGCCGTTCATCCTTGGCGTGACCGGGGAAGCGTCCGCGTCAGACGCCCCCAGGCGCTGAAAGGTTCATTCCAGAGCGCTGGCGTGGGCAGGAAGCTTTCCTGCGCGCGGGATCGCTCGGCGGCGGAACGCCTGCCGGCTGTTCCTCGGCCGCGACCGGCAGTCCCCACCGGGAGGGTTCCATGCGCAGCCCGGCCCGGCTGCTGTGGACACGCGGGACGCCGCGCCATCCATCCCGCGCCTTTGACGCCCGCGCCGGGCTGCGGCAGAGTGCGCGCCCTTTTGGTGGTGCGGAGTCGGCGATGAATGCGGTGGTGGTGGCGGTAGGACTCATGCTGATGCTGAGTCTGGCCCGGGTGCATGTGGTGGTGGCGATGATCGCCGGGGCGGTGGCCGGTGGTCTGGTCGGCGGCCTGGGCCTGGAAGGCACCCTGCTGGCCTTCAACGCCGGCCTGGGCAATGGCGCCAAGGTGGCGCTCTCCTATGCGTTGCTGGGCGCCTTCGCCGTGGCCATCAGCCAGTCCGGGCTGGCGCACATGCTGGCTGATCGCGCCCTGGCGCTGATGGAGCGGCAGGCCAGCCAGGGCGGACGTTCGCTGCGCTGGGCGCTGCTCGGTCTGCTGCTGGCGGTATCCATCGCCTCGCAGAACATCCTGCCCATCCACATCGCCTTCATCCCGCTGCTGGTGCCGCCGCTGCTCTATGTGCTGACGCGCCTGGAGCTGGATCGCCGGCGGCTGTCCTGCGTCATGACCTTCGGCCTGATCGCCCCCTACATGTTCCTGCCGGTGGGCTTCGGCAGCCTCTATCTGCACGACATCCTGCTGGCCAGCGTGGCCCGCGCCGGCGTCGACGTCAGCGGCGTGGACCCCAGTCGCGCCATGCTGCTGCCGGCCCTGGGCATGGTGGTCGGCCTGCTGCTGGCGGTTTTCGTCAGCTATCGCCGGCCGCGACAGTACGACCTCAACCTGGTGGCGCGCACCGAGCGGGCCGACCGCCCCTACAACGGCCGCACCCTGCTGGTGGCGCTGGTCGCCGTGATCGCCGCCTTTGGCGTGCAGCTCTGGCTGGACTCCATGATCCTCGGTGCCCTGGTCGGCTTCGTGGTCTTCACCGCCACCGGCGTGGTGCGCTGGCGCGAGGCGGACGACCTGTTCAGCGAGGGCGCGAAGATGATGGCGGTGATCGGCTTCATCATGCTCACCGCCGGCGGCTTCGCCGAGGTGCTGACCGCCACCGGCCAGATCAAGGACCTGGCCGCCACCGCTGCCGGCCTGATCGGTGACAACCGCGCCCTGGGCGCGCTGCTGCTCCTGCTGCTGGGCATGCTGGTGACCCTGGGCATCGGCTCGTCCTTTTCCAGCGTGCCCATCCTCGCCGCCATCCTGGGGCCGCTGTGCCTGCACCTGGGCTTTTCGCCGCTGGCCATCGTCTGCCTGATCGGCACCGCCGGCGCCCTGGGCGACTCGGGTTCGCCAGCCTCGGATTCCACCCTGGGCCCCACCTCGGGTCTCAATGTGGACGGCCAGCACAGCCATATCTGGGACACCGTGGTGCCGTCCTTCCTGCATTTCAGCCTGCCGATGCTGCTGTTCGGCTGGGCGGCGGTGCTGCTGCTGTAACCGGCGATTGCCGGCCGGGCGCAAAGCCCCGGCTGGGCGGGTCCAAGGCCTACAGCCCAGGAGCCGCCCCATGTCCAGCCCTACCTTCAGTGTCGAACCCCTCACCGCCGCCGACCTGCCGGCCACCACCGAAGTGGTGCGCCTGGCGTTCGCCACCTAGATGGGCGCCGCCGAGCCGGGCGAATTCTGGAATGACCGCGACTATGTGCGCAGTCGCTTCGCCGCGCCCCACACCGCTTGGTTCAAGGCCCTCGACGGCGAGCGCCTGGTCGGCGCCGTCTGCGTCACCCGCTGGGGGCGCCACGGCATCCTCGGCCCGCTGGCGGTGCACCCGGACTACTGGGACGCCAAGGTGGCCAAGGCGCTGATGGGCGCCGCGGTCGAGCAGCTCGACGCCTGGCAGCTGGTGCATGCCGGACTCTTCACCTTTCCCGACAGTCCGCGGCACCTGGGGCTCTACCAGGGCTTCGGCTTCTGGCCGCGTACCCTGACCGCGGTGATGGCGCGTCCGTTGCAAACACAGGCGGCGCCGCCGGCGCTGCGCTTTTCCCTGGCGGCCGAGCCCGACCGGCTGCTGGCGTCCTGCGCCGAACTGGGCCGGGCCAATGCGCCAGGGCTGGACGTCTCCGCCGAGATGGCCGCGGTACGTGAACAGCAACTCGGCGAGAGTCTGCTGCTGCAGGACGCGCAGGGCCGGGCGGAGGGCTTCGCCGTCTGCCATTTCGGGCCCCACAGCGAGGCGGGCACCGGGGTCTGCTATGTGAAGTGCGCGGCGGTCCTGCCCGGTACGGGGGCCGAGGCGCGCTTCGCCCGGCTGATCGCCGCCTGCGATGGCCTGGCCCGGGACCATGGCCAGCAGCGCCTGCTGGCCGGCGTCAACACCGCCCGCCTGGGGGCCTACCGCTGGCTGCTGGCGGAAGGGTTTCGCAGCGAGATCCTGGGCATCACCCTGCACCGGGGCGAAGCCCATTACGATCATCCCGAGGTCTGGCTGCTGGACGACTGGCGCTAGCCGACCGGCAGAGCAGCGACAGGGAAAAAAGGCTCTGGAACGGGCTAAAGAGCGAAGCGGCGAGGCCGATACAGGGACTCGGATCGCGCGCAGCGCTTGCCGCGGCTGCTCCCTCTAAGGATTCGATCATGGCCTTGCTCAAGCACTACTCGATCATGCGCGCGCTGGATATCCTGGCCGCGGCGACGGAGACCGTCACCCCCTGGCCGAGAGCGGCAGCTTCCAGGGCGATCCTGCCCTGGCACGCCTGACCAAGGGGCTGCAGGCGCTGCTGGTACAGCAGCGGGAATTGCAGCAGCAGGTGCAGACGCTGAGTCAGGACAATGCCACCCTGACGGCGCGCATGGCCGAAAGCGAGACGCTGGCCAGGCGCCTGGGGACCCGCTTCGAGCTGGTCAGCCAGGGTTCCAGCGAAGGCCTCTGGGACATGGAGGTGGTGGCCGGCGATCCGGTCAATCCGCGCAACGCCTTCTGGTGGTCTGATCAGTTCCGCGCCATGCTCGGCTTTCGCGATGAACGCGATTTTCCCAGCGAACTCGGCAGCTGGGCCAAGCGCCTGCATCCGGAAGACAGCGCCTGGGTGCTGGACGCCTTCGCCGCCCACATGAAGGATCGCAGCGGTCAGACCCCCTTCGATGTCCAGTATCGCATCGCCCTGAAGTCCGGCGAATACCGCTGGATGCGCGCCACCGGCGCCACCCTGCGTGACGAGCGCGGCGTACCGCTGCGGGTGGCTGGCTCCCTGCGCGACATCCATGACCAGCGCCTGCGCGATCAGGAACTGGACGTCACCCTGACCCGTTTCGAGTTGGCGCGGGAGATGCTCAACGACGGCCTCTGGGACATGGAGGTGATCGCCGGCGATCCGCTCAATCCCAGGAATCCCTTCTGGTGGTCGCCGCAATTTCGCCACCTGCTCGGTTACGAGACCGTCCAGGAGTTTCCCGATGTGCTGGACAGCTGGGCCTCGCGCCTCTACCCGGACGATCGCGAGCGGGTACTGGAGGCCTTCGGTGCGCACATCAATGACCGCAGCGGCCGCACCGGCTTCGACATCACCTATCGCCTGGTGCTGAAGAACAACGAGGTACGCTGGTTCCGCGCCCGTGGTCAGACCCGGCGCACCGCCGATGGCACGCCGTTGCGGGTGGTGGGCGCGCTGGCCGATGTCCATGCCCTGCACGAGCAGGAATCCTTGCGCGGCAACCAGGAAGACCAGCACCGCACCCTGGAAGAGAACCTGCAGAAGGTGACCGAGATCGTCGGCTCCATCCAGGGCATCGCTGCCCAGACCAACCTGCTGGCGCTCAATGCCGCCATCGAGGCTGCCCGCGCCGGTGAAGCCGGCCGTGGCTTCGCCGTGGTGGCGGACGAGGTACGCAAGCTGGCCACGCGAACCTCGGAGGCCACCCAGCGGGCGGCCGACATGATCCGCAAGTAAGGGCGCCTGGCTTCAGGCGTCGCCCGCGGTCGCCTTCTTTCGCGACCGGCTGCGCGGCTTGGGTGCCGGCGGGGCGACGCTGCTCTGGATGCCGCCGACCTGAGTCAGGTTGTCGTCGGGCTGGTCTTCCAGTTCGCGGTTGGCCTGAAACCAGTGCTCGAAATCCTGGCCATGGGGACGACCTTCGCGTTCCCAGATTTCATAGGCGCGCTGGCGGATGCGTTCTTCCAGTGTCATACCGGTAACTCCAAAGGGGCAGGGGAGAACGGCCGGCAGCTCCGGCGCTCTTCCTGACTAGGCCCGAGGCGACCGCGAAAAGTTTCTCCGGCGCTCCGGTCAGCCAGGCCTCGTTACCGCTTGCAGGGCTCTGGCACGCCGCTTCAGCGGCCAGGACCGTTCGTCGGTGTCCGGCTAGCCGTGCCAGGCGCGGCGATAGGCGCCCGGTGCCACCCCGTAGGCCTGCTTGAACTGGCGAGTGAGATGACTCTGGTCGGCGAAGCCCAGTTGCAGGGCCACGTCCAGGGGCGCCCAACCGGCCCGCAGCAGGCCCTGGGCGCGGGTCAGGCGCTGCTGCTTGAGCCAGGCGTGGGGCGGCAGGCCCGTCGCCCGGCGGAACACCCGCAGGAAATGAAAGGGCGACAGCCCCACGGCCTGGGCCAGCTCTTCGAGGCTGGGCGGTTGCTGCAACCGCTGGCCGAGCAATTCGCGGGCGCGCTGCACCGCCAGAGGTTCTCGACCCGGCTGCGGGATAGTGCCCAGGCAGGCGTGGCGGCCGAACAGCAACAGCAGCGCCTCACGCCAGGCGGTCTGCTGCTCCAGCGCCTCGGCGCCATGGTCGGCCAACCGATGCAGCTGGCTGAAGGCCGCACTCACCTGGGGATCGTGCAGCACGCTGGTGGCGAAGGCCGGGGTGGCGTCCATCGGGCATCCCAGTTCGGCGAAGACCGGCATCAGCTGCGCCAGCGTCGGATAGAAGCCGCGGTACTGCCAGCCTTCCTCGACCGCTGTCGCACCGGTGTGCAACTCGTCCGGGTTGATCAGCACCATGCTGCCGGCCGCGGCCAGGTGCTCGGCACCGCGGTGGCTAAAGCGCTGGGCGCCGCGCTCGATCACGGTGAGCACATAGCCTTCGTGCACATGGGGGGCGAAGCGCTGGCGGCGATAGCGGGCGTGCAGCAGCTCGACGCCGCCCAGCCCGCGGGCCGACCAGAGGCGGGCGTTTTCCTGTTGTCCGTTCATGGCTCTCTCGTGGCACCGATCGGTTCCATCCTGGCGCTAGAGGAGCCAGCGTAGCAGGTAGAACACGCCCATGCTGAGGATCACCGTGGTCAGCACCCGCCGCGTCCAGAGCATCAGCCCCACCGCGGTCAGGGCCGCCAGCAGGTAAGGGTCGACCAGGGTCGCGGCCAGCGTCCTTTCGCCGGAGAACAGGATGGGGCCGCAGATGGCGGTGAGCATCCCGGGCACGGCGAATTCCAGGAAGGTGCGCAGATTGCGTCCCAGGCGCAGCGGCAGGCGCGGTTCGAGAAAGAGATAGCGATTGCAGAAGACCAGGACGGCCATGCCGAGCACGGTGGCAAGGATCATTGCAGGCGCTCCCGCAGGCGGCGCACCCCGAAGCCCGCGCTCATCCCCGCCAGGCCGCCCAGCACCAGGGCGCCCTGCCATTGCAGGTGATGCAGCCACACCGACACCAGCAGCGCGGTGAGCACGCAGGCCACGGTGGCCAGGTCGCGTACCAGGGGCACCACCAGGGCGATGAAGGTGGCGGCGATGGAAAAGTCCAGGCCCAGGGCGCCCAGATTGGGCAGCACCCGCCCCAGCAGCAGCCCGGCCAGGGTGAAGAGATTCCACAGCAGATAGAAACTCAGACCCATGCCCAGGGCGCGCCAGCGGTCGAAGCCGGCCGGTTGCTCGGCATGGTTCAGGGCGAAGAATTCGTCGGTGAGCAGAAAGCCGAAACCCAGCCGCCAGGGCAGCGGCTGGGGCGCCAGGACGCGTCTCATGTGCAGGCCATAGAGCAGGTGCTGGGAGGTCAGCAGCAAAGTGGTCAGCAGGATGGCGGCGAGGCCCGCGCCGGCCTTGAGCATGCCCAGGGCCACCAGTTGCGCCGCCCCGGCGAACACCAGCAGGGAAAAGGCCTGGCCTTCCAGCACGCTGAGGCCGGTCTCGATGGCCAGGGCGCCGACCAGGATGCCCCAGGGCGCGCAGGCCAGCGACAGCGGCATGATCTGCCAGGCGCCCTGGAGGAAGGCGCGGCGGCGGGAAGCGGTCATCGGCAGGGCTCCGGAAGGCAGGGGATGCCCAGGGTGCCGCACCGCGTCGCCGCCGTCTTGAACGTTCTTGCGCTGTGGCGCCCTCAGCCTTCCAGCAGGGCGAACAGCTCCAGGTACTGCCGGGTCAGCTTGTGGCCTGGGTCCAGGTGGATCAGCGGACGATGCTGCTGGTGGGATTCGCGCATCTTCACCGACGACATCAGCGGCGCCGCCAGTACCGGCAGATCACGCGCCTGGAGTTCCTCGATCAGCTGGCGCGGGGTGCTGGCCTGGGCGTGGTACTGGTTGATGATGATGCCCTCGACCACGAGCTTCTCGTTGTAGTCCTCGCGGATCTCCTCCAGCTCTTCGATCAGGTCGTACAGCGCCTGCTGGGCGAAGACATCGCAGTCGAAGGGGATCAGGCAGCGGTCGGCGGCGATCAGCGCCGAGATGCTGTAGAAGTTCAGCGCCGGCGGGGTATCCAGGTAGATGCGGTCATAGTCTTCGCCAAGCTTGTCGAGGTACTTGGCGAGCTTCTGGATCTTGTACTTGGCTTCGAGCTTGAACTGCAGCTCGCTCAGCTCGCCGGAGGCGGCGATCAGATCCAGATTCGGCCAGGCGGTGGCATGGATGTTGGCCTGGGCCTTCTTGCCGCCGCTCAGGGTCTGCTTGAAGAAGTCGGCGATGCCGTGGGGCAGGTCGTCGCCCACCTGGCCGGTGAGGTACTGGCTGGAGTTGGCCTGGGGATCGAGATCCACCAGCAGGGTGCGATAGCCTTCGTGGGCGCTGATGGCCGCCAGGTTGCAGGCGATGCTGGACTTGCCGACACCGCCCTTCTTGTTGAAGACCACGCGGCGCAGGGCATGACCAGAGGGAGAGCTGTGTGCGTTCATTGAGTCGTCCCGACAGAGAGAAGAGGCCAGAGGTGCAAAGGTGTGGCGGTGGCGTTTCGCTTATACCGAAAGGCCAGGCGCAGACGATGACGAATTTATGGCCGTTGCATGACATTCATATGACGAGCCTAGCGCAGCGGTGGAACCTTGGCGTCTGCCCGGCCTTCGAACTCGGCAAGCTCCCGTCGAGAATCCGCCATGAATACCCGCCGACTCCCTGCCTTGCTGCTGCTCGCCTGCGCCCCTCTGACCCAGGCCGCCAATGATACCCAGTCGCCGGTACCGGTGCCGGGTACCCCCGCCCAGACCGATACCCGAGTGCTCGAAGCCGGCGCCGACGTGCTGCAGCGCAAGCCGCCCATCGCCGCCCTCAACACCTATCTGGACGGCTTCCATTTCTACAACGGCCACCCCGCTAGCCAGATGGAAGCTCACCACTATTGCAGCGTCCTGGGCGAAGAGATGTTCCAGTGCGTGATCTACGACGGCAATGTCGCCGATGCCAAGCTGATGGGCGTCGAGTACATCATCAGCGAGCGGCTGTTCAAGACCCTGCCCGCGGCCGAGCAGGCGCTCTGGCACAGCCATGTGCACGAGGTGAAGTCGGGTCAGCTGGTCGCGCCCGGCGTGCCCCAGGTGGCCGAGCACCGGCTGATGGACAAGCTGGTGCATACCTACGGCAAGACCTGGCACACCTGGCATACCGATCAGGACCTGCAGCTGCCGCTGGGCGTGCCCCAGCTGATGATGGGCTTCACCGCCGATGGCCAGCTCGATCCCAAGCTGCTCGCCGAGCGTGACCGCCGCCTGGGCGTCTCCTCCACCGAGACCAAGGCCGCCCGCGCCGATCTGCCCACGCCCACGGTCGTCCCCGGCGCCGATGCCTGGCAGCAGGGCAGGGTCATCCAGCTGCAGGACCCCACCGGCCAGCTGCACAAGCACGCCGGCGAGCACACCGAGAAGGGCGTCAACGCCAGTTCGAACAAGCCCTGAAGGTAGGTTAGGCTCCGGTCGGGAACCTGACCGGAGTCCGCCATGCCGTTGCCCATGCTGCAGACGCCCCGCCTGCTGCTACGCCCCTTGCAACTAGAGGATGCAGAAGCGATCCAGCGGATCTTTCCGCAATGGGAGATCGTGCGGTACATGACCGCGCATATTCCCTGGCCTTACCCGGAAGATGGCGCTCGGCGTTTCTTGCAGGACATCGCTTTGCCGGCCATGGCGCGGGGTATTGAATGGCACTGGTCACTGCGCCTACGTAGCGATCCAGAAGTCCTGATCGGCGTCATCAGCCTGCATGACGAGCCAGATAACAACCGCGGTTTCTGGCTTTCTCCAGCTTTTTGGCAACAGGGGCTCATGAGCGAGGCCTGCGCTGCGGTGAATACCTTTTGGTTCGAGGACCTGCGGCGCCCGTGTATGCGTGTACCCAAGGCAGCCTTAAACGACGGGTCGCGGCGTTTATCGCACCGCGAGGGGATGCGCCTCATAGCAAAAGAGGAATCCGACTATGTTTGCGGCAAATTGCCCTCGGAGTTGTGGGAGCTGAGTAGGGAGACCTGGTTGCTGACGCAAAAGAACCGGGATTAGGCGCCTGGCCCTCCACGCGCCGCCGTCCCACAGGCGTGGCAGAAATGCGCGAAGGCGCTCTTGCGGGTCTGGCAGGCGCCGCAGTGGTCGTGCAGGCCGATGCCGCAATGGGGGCAGAAGTCGATCCCCGGGTCCTTGAGGTCCACCGGCCGCTCGCAACCGGGACAGACGCCCTTGGCCAGCCGCGCCAGGGCGGTGTCGTAGTGCAGCTCTTCGCGCCTGACGGTGTCCGGCTGGGCTTCCTTGAGCGCCAGGCGGGCGCGATAGTCCTGCAGGGCACGGATGGCGTAGCGTCCGCCCAGGACGGTCAGCAGGATGCCCACCAGATAGCGCACATAGCCGCCATAGCTGGGTAGATAGGGCACCAGCTCGACGAAGAAGGCGAACAGCGCGAAGAAGATGAAGCCCCAGACGAAGGGCCACCAGGTGCTCTTGCGCTGGCGGACGAACAGCCAGGCCGCCACCGCCAGCAGGGGCAGGGTCAGCGCCAGGCGATAGAGGAAGACCCGCAGCTCGGCCTGCTGGCGCGCCTCCAGCCAGGCCGACTGCGCCGACTCACCGAGGGTGGCCAGGCTGCGCTGCGCATTGTCGGCGCGCTGCTCGGCATCCAGCAGCGCCTGCTGCTGGCGTTCCACCTCCTGCTCCGCCACCCGCTCGCCGGCCTTGAGTTCGTCCAGGACGCGGCTGCGGGCGATCAGTTCGGCATCCTGCTCGGGGCGCTGGGTGGTCTGGCGGGTCGCCAGCCAGTTGTCGAAGGTCTCGCGATTGGCCTGGTAGCTGCTCGCGGCCGCGGTCTGCCGCAATTGCGCCTGTTCCAGGGCGTCGCTGGCCTGACGACTGGCCAGCTGGGCCTGGCGCTGGTCTTCCCGGGCCGCGGCGGTGGCGGCGGGGTCCATGAAGTCTTCCAGACGCTGCTGCTGCTCCACCTGGGGCAGATCGCCGACCAGGGTGCCGCCCAGGCCGATGAGAAAGCCGGCGAATACCAGCGCCAGCAGCCAGAGGCCGCGGTTGAACCATTTTTCCGAGAGTCGCAGCGATTTGCCCATGGGTCCATCCTGGTCGAAAGAAGGCTCAGCTTAGCCGCTCCCGCGGCGCTCCGTTCAGGCCAGCTTGATCGCCACCACCCCGGCGACGATGGCCAGGCCGGCGCAGATGCGGCCCAGTGGCAGGCTTTCATGCAGCCAGAAGACCCCGATCAGCAGGGCGAACAGCACGCTGGTCTCGCGCAGTGCCGAGACCAGGCCGATGGGCGCCTGGGTGGTGGCGACGATCACCAGGCTGTAGGCCAGCATCGACATGACCCCGCCTGCCAGCCCGGCGCGCCAGTGCGGACCGAGCCCGGCGAAGGCCGCGGCGCCGCGGCTCAGCCGCAGGACCAGCGCCGCCACCACGCCGTTGACCGCGAACAGCCAGAGGGCATAGGCCACGGCATTGCCGCTGGCGCGGGCGCCGAGGGCATCGGCCAGGGTATAGGCGGCGATGAAGCTGCCGGTGGTGAAGGCGCAGACCAGCAGCGCCAGGCTGGGTGGCGTGCCGCGCCGAGCGCCGAGTAGCGCCATCAGGGCGAGCCCGGTCACCAGCAGGCCGAGGCCGAGCAGGGCGGGTGGCGAGAGCCGTTCGCCGAGGGCGAGAAAGGCCACCAGACTGACCAGCAACGGCGCGCTGCCGCGGGAGAGGGGATAGACCTGGCCTAGATCGCCATAGCGATAGGCCCGGGCGAGAAAAGCGTTGTAGCCGATGTGCAGCAGGGCGGAGAGGGCGATCCAGGGCCAGGCCGCGGCAGGCGGCAGGGCGACGAAGGGCAGCGCCAGCAGGGCGGCAAGACCGGCGCCGATCTGGATCAGACTGGCGGTGAGAAAGCGATCGAGGCCGATCTTGAGCAGGGCGTTCCAGCCGGCGTGCAACAGGGCGGCGAGCAGTACCAGGGCGAACAGGGGCGTGGTCACGAGGCCTCCGGCCAGGCGGGTCCATCAGTCTAGCCCAGGGCGCCTTCCAGGAGGCCGCCCATGGCGCCGGAACCCTGGACGTTCCACACTGGCAGCCGTGTTTCGCTGCCGCGCCAGGATGGCTGCCATGAATCCCTCTGCTTCTCTTCCGCCCGTGACACCACGGCATGGCGCGGTCGGCCTGGCGCTGGTCGCCGGCCTGTCGCTGCTGGCCGGCATGACCGATGCCATCGGCTTTCTCGCCACCGGCGATTTCGTTTCCTTCATGAGCGGCAATACCACCCGTCTTGCTGCCGATGTGGCGGCAGGCCGCTGGACTGCCGCGGGGCACCTGGCGCTGGCCATCGGCACCTTCGTGTTGGGCAATGCCGGCGGTGTGCTGCTGCAGCGGCTGACCCGCCAGCGCGCCTGCCTGCTGCTCGGCCTGCTGGCCCTGCTGCTGGCGCTGGCGGCCAGCCTGCCCCTGGGCCACCTGGCGCTGCTGACCGGGGTGTTCGCCATGGGCATGGTCAATGCGGTGGTGGAGCAGGTCTATGGCCTGCCCATCGGCCTCACCTATGTCACCGGCGCCCTGTCGCGTTTCGGACGCGGCCTGGGTCACTGGCTGCTGGGCGAACGCCGCCGCGGCTGGCGCATCCAGCTGGTGCCCTGGCTGGGCATGCTGCTCGGCGGGGTGCTGGGCGCTGCCCTGGAGGCGGGACTGGGCCTGGCGGCCTGGTACGCCAGCGCGGCCCTGGCCGCCATCCTGGCGGTGATCTTTCGCCTGATCCCGCGAGCCTGGCAACTGGGTTATCTGGCCTCATGAACGCAGCGACCCAGACCCTGGGCGTCCGCCCCCGCGATCCCGAACTCGGCCAGGCCAAGGTCCGTTTGGCCTTCATCCTGCCGGCCTCGGCCTACATCACCGGCGCCTGGGCCTGGGGGCTGTTCGATACCGCCATCCTGCTGGCCAACCTGCTGTGCTACGCCCTGTTCGCCGTGCTGGCCGTCGGCCTGTTCTTCGAGATCCGCCGGCGGCCGGGAGTGAAGCCCTGGCGGCGCCTGCTGGCCATGAGCCTGGACTTCAGCGCCATCACCTTTTCCTCCATCACCAGCGGCGAGGCCCTGCTGCCACTGTTCGGCGTGCTGCTCTGGGTCACGGTGGGCAACGGCCTGCGCTATGGGCGCGGCTACCTGCTGCTGGCCACCGGGCTATCGCTGACCGCCCTGACCGCCATCATCGCCGGGATGCCCTTCCTGCAGCGCTATCCCACGGTGGCCCTGATGATGCTGGTGACCGCGCTGCTGGTGCCCGGCTACGTGCATTTCCTGCTGACCCGCATTCAGGATTCGCTGCACGAGACCCAGGCGGCCAACCTGGCCAAGGCGCGCTTCCTGGCCCAGGCCAGCCACGATCTGCGCCAGCCGATCCACTCCATCGGCCTGTTCACCGCCTGCCTGCGCGATGGCCAGCTGAGCGCCGATCAGGAGCGGCTGGTCGACAACATCGACCGCTCGCTGCTCGGCGTCGAGCAGCTGTTCCGTTCGCTGCTGGACATCTACACCCTCGATCAGAAGCAGGTCAGTCCGCGACGCACGGTGGTCGATCTGGATACCCTGTTCGGCGACCTGGTGCGGCAGAACGCGGAGGCGGCGCGCTGGGCCGGGGTGGAGATCCGCTGGCGTGCCTGTGGCCTGCAGGTCTACAGCGACCCGGCGCTGCTGCTCACCTCGCTGCAGAATCTGCTGTCCAACGCCCTCAAGTACGCGCCCGGCAAGCCCCTGCTGCTGGCGGTGCGCCGCCACCAGGGCCAGCTCGCCCTGGTGGTCTACGACCAGGGGCCGGGCATCGCCGCCGAGCACCTGCCGCACCTGTGCGAGGAATTCTATCGGGTGCGGGAAACGCGCGATCGCGACATCGAGGGCGTCGGCTTGGGGTTGTCCATCGTGCAACGCATCACCACCCTGCTCGAGTTGCGGCTGACCATCCGTTCGCACCCCGGCCGCGGTACCGCGGTCGCGCTCCAGGGCCTGCCGCTGGCCACCCTGCCGCTGGAGGCGCGCCCACGGCCGGTGAGCGGCCCCCAGCACCTGCTCGCCGGCTGGCGGATCCTGCTTATCGAAGACGACGCCAACGTGCTGCTGGCCACCGCGACCCTGTTGCGCAGCTGGGGCTGCGAGGTCACCACTGCCACCAGCATTCCCTCCGGCGCCGTGAGTTGCGACTTGGTGATCACCGATTTCGATCTGGATCGCAGCGCCTCGGGTGCCGATTGCATCGCCTATCTCAATCGGCTGCAGGGTCGGCGCATCCCGGCCATCGTGGTGACCGGCCATGACATTCCCCAGGTCCAGCAGGCGCTGGGCGACGCCGAGATCCCGGTGCTGGCCAAGCCGGTGCGACCGGCGGAATTGCGCGCCCTGCTGCTGGCCTTTCGCGTCGCGGCTAGCTGAGTGAGCGCTGGGAGCCAAGGCCGGCCTTGGCGCCGAAGGCGGCCGCCGCTGCGCGGCTGCTGACGCCCAGGGTACGCAGCAGAGCGGAGACATGGATGCGCACGGTAAAGGGCGAGATGGCCAGGATCCGGGCGATCTCCTTGTTGCTCAGGCCCTGGGTGATCAGGCCGAGCACCTCCAGTTGCCGCGGCGTCAGCGCCTGCACCCGGTTATCAGGCGTCAGGTTGACCGGGGCCAGGCTCGGCATGGCATAGCGCACCACAGGTTGTCCGGCGAGGCAGTCGGCGATCGCCTCGGCCATGGCCGCCGGCGGTAGCGCCTTGCCGATGAAGCCGTCCACACCGGCTGCCAGGATATGTTCGATCACCGTGGCGTCTTCCAGCATCGAGACCACGATCAGGGTGCTGCGCTTGAATTCCTGGCGCAGGGCGCGCAGCGAAAAGCTCAGGTCCTGGCCAGGATAGAGCAGGTCCAGCAGCAGCCCGCTGGGCGGCTCACCCTGGCGCGCCAGGTCCAGGACCTGTTGCAGGCTGTCGGCCTGATCCACCTGCGCCTGTGGCTGCAGCTGGCGCAGAATGCGCACCAGGCCTTCACGAAACAGCGGATGGTCGTCGGCGACGATGAAACGTTGCATCTCTGGCTATCCTGGGGCCCGGAACACCGGTCGCAACGCCGGGGTGGCCCAAAGCCTTTAGTCTAGCGCAGCGGTCAGAAGTGGACCACTTGGTAAAACGCTTGGGCCGCCGCGGCGCTCAGCCGTTTTGCGCCAGGCCGCGCGGCGCGGCCAGCGGCTCCGGCGCAGCCTCCGCAGCGCCCGCGCCCAGCTGCCGCCGCATCAGCCACTCGAAGGCGCCGGTCAGCAGCAGCGCCGCACAGGCCAGTCCGAATGCCAGGCCCCACCAGACGCCATGGGGGCCGATACCCAGCTGGACGCCCAGCAGCCAGGCACCGCTGGCGCCGATCAGGCAGTAGCAGAGCAATCCGCCGTAGAAGCCCAGGCGTGCCTGGCGGATACCCCGCAGCGCACCCTGGGCGATGCTCTGGGTACCGTCGAAGATGACGAACACCGCCGCGATCAGCACCAGCTGGCGTGCCAGCTCCGCCACCGGGCTCTGCGCATCCGCCAGGAACAGCCTCACCAGCCAGCCGGGAAAGCTCCAGAACAGCAGGGCGATGCCCAGCATCACCAGGGCGCCGCCGCCGATGGCCAGTCGCCCCACCAGCAGGGCCTCGCGCGGCCGCCCGGCGCCCTGGTGCTGGCCGATGCGGATGCTGGTGGCATAGGAGAGTCCGGCGGGCAACATGAACACCAGGTACACCAGCTGGTTGGCGATCTGATGGGCCGCCAGCGCCGTGGCGCCCAGGGCGCCCATGCACAGCGCCGCCGACAGGAACAGGCAGGCTTCCACCGCATAGGTGCCACTGATAGCCAGGCCCTGGCCGAGGGTGTCGGCGAGGGCACGGCGATCCGGACGGCGCAGATAGCGACCCAGAGGATAGGCGGCATAGGCCGGATGGCGGGCGATATACAACGCCAAGCCCAGGGCCGCGCCATTCATCACCACCGCAGTCACCGCGCCGATGCCCGGCAGCCCGGGTTGCGGCAGGCCGCCCCAGCCGTGCAGCAGCGCCAGATTGAACAGGGCATTGAGCAGCGCCGCGCCGAGCACGATGGTCAGCACCGGTCCGGGGCGGTCCAGAGCACTGGTGAAGCCGCGCAGGGTCATGAACAGCAGATGGCCGGGCAGGGCGAAGGCCAGGCAGCGCAGGAAGACGCCGGCCGCCTGACGACTCTCTTCGGGCTGGCCGGCCAGGGCCAGCAGGGGTTCGATATGCCACAGCAGGGTACCGGCCAGCAGCGCCAGCACCCCGGCGATCCAGATCCCGGCCGCAGTGACCGCCGCCACCCCTTCGGTATCCCCCGCACCCCGGCGCAGTGCCGCCAGATTGGCCACCGCGGTGATCACGCCCACGCAGATCACCGAGACGAAGGAGTAGACCGCCGCTCCCAGGCCGCCACCGGCCAGGGCTGCCGGGCCCAGGCGGCCCATCATCAGGGTGTCGGTGAAGACCATGGCCACATAGGCCAGCTGCGCACCGATCAGGGGCAGGGCGAGACGCAACAGCGCGAGCAGTTCGAGACGCGGCAGAGACATGGGTGGATCTCGCTGAGCAGGTGGCCGACGTTTGACAAGAACTCATTGTTGGATGCGGGCGCGCCGCCCACAATCGGAAAATAACCATGCCATCCATGAGTCTGAGTCATGCCCGAGCACCCCTCGCGTCTGCCGCCGCTGTATGCCCTGCGCGCCTTCGAGGCCGCCGCTCGCCACGGCTCCTTCACCCGCGCGGCCCAGGAGCTGTCGCTGACCCAGAGTGCGGTCAGTCGCCATGTGCGGACGCTGGAAGAGACCTTTGGCTGCCGCCTGTTCGAGCGCGCCGGGCGTCAGCTGGCGCTGACCGAGCCCGGCAAGCTGCTCTTGCCGGGGCTGAGCGAGGGCTTCGAGGCGCTGGCGCGGGCCTGTGGCAATCTTGCCGTGGCCGAGGGCACCCTGAGACTCAAGGCGCCCACCACCCTGTCGCTGCGCTGGCTGCTGGCGCGGCTGGCGCGCTTTCGCCAGCTCAGTCCGCAACTGGATATCCAGCTCACCAGCGTCTGGATGGCCAGCGACCGGGTCGACTTCGTCCATGAGCCCTTCGATTGCGCGGTACTGCTCGGCGACGGCCGCTTCCCGGCGGACTGGGAGGTGGTGCCGCTGTTCGAGGAGTGGCTGGTGCCGGTCTGCTCGCCGGCTGCCGCCCGGGAGGGCGCCTGGGACCTGGCGCGGCTGCAGGGGGAAGAACTGCTGCATCCCACCTTCGACCGCCGCGACTGGCGCCGCTGGCTGCAGGCCATGGGCCTGACCCAGGCGGTGCCCCTGAGTGGTGGCCAGGTGTTCGACACCCTGGAGCTGGGCATGGCCGCTGCCGCGCGTGGCTACGGGGTTTCCATCGGCGATCTGGTGATGCTCGCCGAAGACGTGGCGGCCGGACTCATTGCCTTGCCCTGGCCCGAGGCGGTGGCCAGCGGTGATGCCTATTACCTGGTCTGGCCGCGCAATCGCCGGGGGCAGGCGCGCCTTCGCCAGCTGGCTGATTTCCTGCAGCGGGAAGTGGCATCCCAAAGCCTTCCAGAGGTCGTTCGCCATAAATAAGGCGCCAGACTGCTGTCATTCGCTTTAGTTCATCGTACCTCTGCCGATAAAATAAAAGTCAACCGCCAAGAAGACCGCCCTAGAGCGGTCGGTCCCTGATACCGCCCTTGCCCTCAAATTCGTACTGCCCTACAGGGATGTAGGCGCTTTGGAGCCCCCTATGGTCATTTCCCCGCGTCGTAGTATCGCCCGACAACTTGCCTTGGCCCTCAGTCTGGTACTGATTGTCGTGATCGCCGGCAGCTGTCTGTTCGCCCTGCATGCCTTGAGCGTGTCCATCGAAGGCACCCAGCGCAAGCACCTGGGTAGCGAGGCCCGGCTGCTCTCCGATCAGCAGCAGACCTTTCTCAGCACCCTGAAGATCAGCACCCAACGGCTGGCCAACCTGTTCGAGCGCCGCTTCGATGGCGGCCTGAGCCTGGCCGGCGAGCGACTGCCCCTGGGCAGCGCCACGGCCCCCGCCCTGCTGTTCGCCGGTCAGGCGCTGAACAGCGACTTCAGCCAGGTCGACGACTTCACCCGGCTGACCGGTGGCGTCGCCACCATCTTCGTCCGCGATGGCGACGACTTTACCCGTATCACCACCTCGCTGAAGAAGCAGGACGGCAGCCGCGCCATCGGTACCCAGCTCGATCGCAAGCACCCGGCCTATGCCGGATTGCTGCAGGGTCAGAACTACGTCGGGCGCGCCCAGCTGTTCGGACGCTCCTACATGACCCAGTACACCCCGGTCCGCGACGGCGGCGGCAAGGTCATCGCCGTGCTCTTCGTCGGCTTCGACTACACCGACGCCCAGGCCCAGCAGCTGGCCCAGCTGACCCAGCTGCGCATCGGCGAGACCGGCTCCCTGGCCCTGCTCGACGAGCAGGGCAACTGGCTGGTGCCGCCGGCCAATGCGAAAAAGAATGACGAACTGCTCGCCGCGCTCAAGAGCGACCCCAAGCAGCGCGAACACACCTGGCAGGACGGCAATGAAGACTTCCTCAGCGTCAGCGCGCCGGTCGCCGGCGAAGGCTGGACCGTGGTCGCCACCCTGCCCAAGGCCGAGCTGGACGCCCCGGTGCACGCCGTCGGCCTGCGCCTGGCCATCGGCAGCCTGATCGCCCTGGTGCTGGCGGTGGTCGCCTCGGTCGTCCTGCTGCGCCACAAGCTGAAGCCGCTGGGCCAACTGGTGGAGCGGGCCCAGGCCCTGGGTCGCGGTCAGCTCAGCGTGCGCGTCGAGGCGCGCAGCCAGGACGAGATCGGCGAACTCGCCCAGAGCTTCAACCAGATGGCCGATGCCCTGGCCTCCACCGTTGAGCAGGTCCGTGGCTCTTCGCGCGCGGTCACCGAGCGTTCCCAGCAACTGAGCCAGCTTTCCGACCAGACCCTGAGACGCTCTGCCGAGCAGTCCAGCCAGATCGACAGCATGGCCAGCGCCGTGGAGGAATTCAGCGCCACCGCCCAGAACATCGCCGACGGCATGCAGCGCACCGAACGCCTGGTGCAGGAAAACGCCCAGCAGACCCGCACCGGGACTCAGGCCATGCAGGGCGCCTCGGGTGCCCTGGAGCAGATCGCCGATTCCCTGGCCAGCACCGCCGAACTCATCAAGGGCCTGGACGGCCGCTCCCAGCAGATTGGCGGCATCATCGGCGTCATCAGCGGGATCGCCGAGCAGACCAACCTGCTGGCGCTCAACGCCGCCATCGAAGCGGCCCGGGCCGGCGAGCAGGGCCGCGGCTTCGCCGTGGTCGCCGATGAAGTCCGGCAATTGGCCGGTCGCACCAGCGAGGCCACCCGCGAGATCTCGCAGATGATCGGCGCGGTGCAGGGCGAGACCCAGCGTGCCATGGGCGCCATCGACGAAGGCAATCGCCTGATGGAACAGGGCCTGGCGCGCAACGCCGACGTGGCCCAGGCGCTGCGCAGCATCGACCAGCAGGTCGCCGAGGCGGTGGAGCAATTCTCCGGCATCGCCCAGGCCACCGCCGAGCAGAGCACCACCGCCACCGCCCTGAGTCGCAACATCCAGGCGATCGCCGTGGACAACGCCGCCCAGCGCGATGCCGCCGAGGTGCTGGCCGGTACCGCTGGCGAGCTGCGTCATCTGGCGGAAGACCTGAGTGCCGAGGTCGGTCGGTTCAACTGACCGGCGCGTTCCGGCAGCAGCGAAAGGGAGGCTCAGGCTTCCCTTTTTCATTCCTGCGTACCTTGGCCCTTGCCTGGCTGCAATACTCTGACTACTGTATACAAATACAGTACAAGAGGAGGGTGTCATGGGCGTATCCAACGAGGCAGTGCAGGCCGTCGAACGCATGCTGACCACGCTGCGGGCGGAGCGGGACGATTATCGCGAGCTGGCCCACCAGTGGCGGGCCATGTGCTTCGAGCTGGCCCAGGAAAATCAGGCGCTGCGAGATCGCCTGCAGGAGCCGCCGCGACACTACGGCCCGCCTGCCGGCGCCTAGTGACTCGCCCGATACTGCAGCGCTTCCGCCAGCTGTGGCCGCTGGATTTCGGCCTGGCCGGCGAGATCGGCCAGGGTGCGGGCCACCTTGACCACCCGGTGCAGGGCGCGCAGGGACAGATTCAGGCGTTCGCCCGCGCCCTCCAGCCAACGCTGATCGGCCTCGCTCAGGGCGCAGACCTGGTGCAGTTGATCGAGACCGAGCAGGGCGTTGGGTCGCCCCTGGCGCGCCAGCTGAATGGTCCGGGCGTCGGCCACCTGGCGCGCGGCCTCCGCCGTGGTGAGCTCACTGGCCGCTGAGGCGCCCAGCCGCAGGTGCTCGCGGGCTACCGTCAGGTGCAGGTCGATACGGTCCAGCAGCGGACCGGACAGCTTGCCGCGATAGCGCTGAATGTGCTCCGGGCTGCAGCGGCAGCGGCCGCTGGGGTCACCCAGGTAGCCGCAGGGACAGGGATTCATCGCCGCCACCAGCTGGAAGCGGGCCGGAAAGCGTACCCGTTCCCGCGCCCGGGCGATGACGATTTCGCCGCTCTCCAGGGGCTCGCGCAGCACCTCCAGCACCTTGCGATCGAATTCCGGCAATTCGTCGAGAAACAGCACGCCGCGGTGGGCCAGGGTGATCTCGCCGGGACCGGGTCGGCTGCCGCCGCCCACCAGCGCCGGACCGGACGCCGAATGATGCGGCTGGCGAAAGGGTCGCTGCGGCCAGTGTTCCAGCGGCTCGGGGCCGGCCACCGAATGGATGGCGGCCACCTGCAGCGCCTCTTCTTCATCCAGGGGCGGCAGCAGCCCTGGCAGGCGACTGGCGAGCAGGGTCTTGCCGGTTCCCGGTGGACCGGCCAGCAGGAGATTGTGGGCACCCGCCGCGGCCACCACCAGGGCGCGCTTGGCCGCCTGCTGGCCCTGCACCTCGGCGAGATCGGGATAGGGCAATGGGGTGCGCAGCAGGCCGCTGGGCTGATAGGGGGCCAGCACGGCCTGGCCACTCAGGTGACCGGCGAACTCCAGCAGGTGATCGACCGCCAGCACCCTGAGGCCACTGGCCAGGCAGGCTTCCTCGGCGTTGGCGCGGGGCACCACCAGGATGCGGCCGGCGGCTCGGGCCGCCAGCGCCGCAGGCAGCACGCCGCGCACCGCCCGCACCGCGCCCGACAGGGCCAGCTCACCCAGGCATTCATAGCCGTCGAGGCCCGGCGTCGGTAGCTGTCCGCTGGCGGCGAGGATGCCGATGGCCAGGGCGAGGTCGAAGCGACCACCGTCCTTGGGCAGGTCGGCGGGCGCGAGATTGAGGGTGATGCGACGACTGGGGAATTCGAAGCCGGCATTGAGGATGGCGCTGCGCACCCGATCCTTGGCTTCGCGGACGGCGGTTTCCGGCAGGCCGACCAGGGTGAGGGCGGGCAGGCCATTGGCCAGGTGCGCCTCGACCAATACCGGCGGCGCTTCCACGCCCACCTGGGCGCGGGTATGAACGAGGGCAAGCGACATGATCTCTCCTTGATCGTGATTCGCCAGACTCAGGGCTGCACCATCCTGGCGCGCCCTTGGGGATCAATCGGCGGGCGCGACGTCCGTGGCCGGGGTGATCGGCGGCTTGACCTCGGCGGTCTGCGGCTTTTCCAGCTCGGTCAGGCGTGCCTCGAGGGCCTCCAGGCGCGCACGGGTGCGGGCCAGCACGGCCATCTGGGCATCGAATTCGTCACGGCTGACCACATCGAGCTTGCTCAGAGCACCTTGCAGCAGGGCCTTGAACTGGCTCTCGATCTCGGCCTTGGGTAGCGGCGAGTCCTGACCGAACAGCCGGCTGGCCTGCTGAGTCAGGGAATCGAACAGCGAACGGGTCGTGGACATGGTTTATCCCCTGCAATGGATCAAGGCGCGAGTGTAGCACAGCGGGGTGTGCCACCCCGGGCAGCGCCTCTGCACCGCTTTGGTGCCAGTCCCGTGCCAGAGCTGTTCGCTGTTGGTGCAAAGTCCTGCCCGCCGGGCCGAGCGTTGCCCCTTCAGGAGGCGCGCCAGGCGGGCTGGCGCCCGAAATCCGTACGCCTTCACAAACCTGGCAAGCTTTCTGCTACTGCCGATGCAGAGACGGGCGTCAGAGGCGCCTGGGGTAGAGGCGCCCTCTGGCCGCTTCTGCCGTAACCACGGCGATTACCACGTCAACGGTTAAACAGACGGTCACTGCGCTAGACTTGGGCCGGGGTTTGTTTTCCTGGGGCCAGTCAACTCAATCGGGAGAAGTTCATGAAACTAGTCACCGCCATCATCAAGCCGTTCAAGCTCGACGACGTGCGTGAGTCGCTGTCCGAGATCGGTGTGCAAGGCATCACCGTTACCGAGGTCAAGGGCTTTGGCCGTCAGAAGGGCCACACCGAGCTCTATCGCGGCGCCGAATACGTCGTCGACTTCCTGCCCAAGGTCAAGATCGACGTCGCCATCGCCGACGATCAGCTCGACCGCGTCATCGAGGCCATCACCAAGGCCGCCAACACCGGCAAGATCGGTGACGGCAAGATCTTCGTGGTGAATCTCGAGCAGGCAATCCGCATCCGCACCGGCGAAACCGACACAGACGCCATCTGACGCGCTAACCGACCGCCCAACCCCACACGAGCCCCAGGAGAAACAACGATGACTCTGCGCACCTACGCAGGGCTAGGAGCCCTCATGTCTTTCGTAGCGCTGCCGGGCCTGGCCATGGCCCAGGAAGCGGCTGCGGCACCAGCCATCAACAGCGGGGATACGGCCTGGATGCTGGTCTCGACAGCCCTGGTGCTGTTCATGACCATCCCGGGTCTCGCGCTGTTCTATGGCGGCATGGTGCGTGCCAAGAACGTCCTCTCGGTGATGATGCAGTGCTTCGCCATCACCGGTCTCATCAGCATCCTGTGGATGGTCTACGGCTACAGCCTGGCCTTCGACACCACCGGCATGGAGAAAGGCGTCACCAACTTCAATTCCTTCATCGGCGGTCTGGGCAAGGCCTTCCTGTCCAGTCTGCAACATGATGCCGTGACCTCGGCCACCGCCCTGTTCCCGGAAAGCGTCTTCGTCACCTTCCAGATGACCTTCGCCATCATCACCCCGGCGCTGATCGTCGGTGCCTTCGCCGAGCGCATGAAGTTCTCCGCCATGCTGGTCTTCACCGGCCTGTGGTTCACCTTCGTCTACGCGCCCATCGCCCACATGGTCTGGAGCGGTGACGGCGGCCTGATGTGGGACTGGGGCGTACTGGACTTCGCTGGCGGCACCGTGGTGCACATCAACGCCGGTGTGGCCGGTCTGGTCGCGGCCCTGGTCCTGGGCAAGCGCAAGGGCTATCCCACCACTCCCATGGCTCCGCACAACCTGGGCTATACCCTGGTCGGTGCCGCCATGCTGTGGGTCGGCTGGTTCGGCTTCAATGCCGGTTCCGCCGCCGCTGCCAACGGCACGGCCGGCATGGCCATGCTGACCACCCAGATCGCCACCGCCGCTGCCGCCCTGGGCTGGATGTTCGCTGAGTGGATCACCCACGGTAAGCCGAGCGCCCTGGGCATCGCCTCCGGCGTGGTCGCCGGTCTGGTCGCCATCACCCCGGCCGCCGGTACCGCCGGTCCCATGGGCGCCCTGATCATCGGCCTGGCCGCTGGCGTGATCTGCTTCTTCACCGCCACCAGCCTCAAGCGCAAGCTTGGCTACGACGACTCCCTGGACGCCTTCGGCGTGCACGGCATCGGCGGCATCGTCGGCGCCCTGCTGACCGGTGTCTTCGCCGCCCCGTCCCTGGGTGGCTTCGGCACCGTCACCGATATCGGCGCCCAGCTGTTCATCCAGTTCAAGGGCGTGGCCTTCACCATCGTCTACACCGGTATCGTCACCTTCGTGATCCTCAAGGTGCTGGACGTGGTCATGGGTCTGAGAGTCAACGAGGAAGAGGAAACCGTGGGTCTGGACCTCACCCTGCACAACGAGCGTGGCTACAACCTGTAAGCCGCCGCTCTGGAAAAAGGCGCCGCGAGGCGCCTTTTTCATGTCCGCCATACGGCTGGAACAACCGCCATCCTGCTGTGTCTAGACTGCACGCCAGCGGTGTGCAATCACCGCTTTGCTTTTCCGATCGTCGCGCTAGAATGCGCGCCCAGTCAGTCGGCGGGGGTTGTTCATGTGGCTGCAGCGGAGCTTTTCCCTGCGCGCGCGCGCGCGTGGTTTCCATCTCGTCACCGCTGAGGTGCTGGAGCAACTGCCCGAGCTTGGCGAGTGCCGGATCGGCCTGCTGCACCTCTGGCTGCAGCACACCTCGGCCTCGCTGACCATCAATGAGAATGCCGATGGAGCGGTGCGGCGCGACTTCGAGCGGTTCTTCAATCAGCTGGTGCCCCAGGGGCAGGCCGGTTATGAACACGACTACGAAGGGCCGGACGACCTGCCCGCGCATTTCAAGAGCAGTCTGCTCGGCTGCAGCCTGAGTCTACCGATCCAGGCAGGGCGCCTGGCCTTGGGAACCTGGCAGGGCATCTATCTGGGCGAGCATCGCGACCAGGGTGGCGCACGGCGCCTGATCGCGACACTGCAAGGCGAATAGCCAGGAATTTTTTTTAGGAGGCCGCGTCAAAACGCGCGGTCCGATTTTGCCAAAGTCTGTGGAGGCGGTTTATGAGCGACGAAGATATGGAGCAGGACGACCTGGAGACAGGCGCGGAAGAAGAGGGCGATAACGAAGACTTCGCTGCCGCAACCGACGACGCCGAGCAAGAGGAGAGCGGGGAAAGCGAAGCGCCCGCGTCCGGGAGCAAGGCCAAGAAGAAGCGTGAAGTCGAGCCCGAGGAACTGCCTTCGGTGGAAGCCAAGCAGCGCGAGCGGGATGCGTTGGAAAAGGCCATGCAGGACTTCCTGGCCCGTGGTGGCAGGGTTCAGGAGATCGACGCCAATGTAGTCGCCGATCCGCCCAAGAAGCCTGACAGCAAATATGGCAGTCGTCCTATCTAGGACCTTGCCATACCGCCTTCGAAACCCCGCCTCGGCGGGGTTTCGTCTATCTGACGATTACAGCAGGACCATCACCATGATGAAGCCGGTGAAGGCCGCAGCCATGGTCGCAAGGCAAGCCATGCAGATTACATCATCTCTCTCATACATGTTGGCAGCGCCCTAAAGCCTAATGGGTGATGGCATTCTGCTCCTATGGCAAACATCTCCCTGTGTGGCTCATCGCAAAAGGCCATCATCTCGCCGCCGTGATGCCAAGCAGTTCACCAATGGCGGGGCGGACCGTAATAGGGTCGGGGTTCATAGGCCGGCTGGTAGGGGTAGTAGCCCCGCGGTACCGGTCGCCAGTGGGGGGCGCCATAACCCGGTTGTGGGTAGGGCTGGTAATAGCTGTAGGGATAGCGATCCCTGCGGTAATAGGGGTGATGCCGGTGATGCCGTCGAAATTCGCCTGCCGGCAGGAATTCGCCGCCCTCGGCGACCACCGCGGGGTGGTTTGCCCAGGGTTGCCCCTGGTCAGGACCCTCGTAGGCGGCAGCCAGGCTGCTGGCGGTCAGGGTGGCGGTCAACAGCAGAATCAGCGACGCTCGCGATGCCATGGTGCTCTCCTCGCGGCGCTCGATAGGCCGCGTCACCATGAAACACCTTTGGCGGTCAGCGGACGTCAGGCCAGGTAAAGGTCCGGTAAGGCCGCCCGCCGGCTCAGGCCCAGTCCAGGCCCTGCATGCCCACGGCGACGATGAGCGCCATGGCCAAGAGACCGATGCCGCACATCAGGATGGTCAGCTCCAGCTGATCCAGACGCCGCTTCATCCCTGCCACCAGTGCCATAAGGTAAAACCGATCAGCGCCATGACCAGGCCGAGAAACAACCGGTTCAGCCAGAGGCTGACGCCGTTCAGGAGTCTGAGCCAGAAGGGTGCGGTGGGCTCGACGGCAAGCGGACCGGGCTGAGCGACGGCTTCCTGAGCGAGAACACCGGGCAGGGTGGGAGCGACAAGGGGGATCGAGGGGATGGGCATGCAGTGAGCGCCTCCGTGCGCCTTATGCGAGGTCTGGCTGCGCCCTATGGCCAGCCAAGGTCGAGCGGCGTCCTGAACAGGCTGCCACTTCTGCGCTCGATCATCGCCGAAATCCTCTACCGCCGGGGGACGACCTCGTGAAAAGGTCGGGCGGATCGCACTCTTTACCGCAAATGGCAGAGCACCTGAGGCCATGATGGCGACTCCTGGGGGACGCAGATCCCTGCGAGACTTGAGCGCCTGATCGGACCGGCGCAGTCTGGACGACCTTAGCGCGCCTAGGCGCGAGGCCCAGCGAGAAAACGTCATGCTCAATCTGTTTCGCGACCTGCCCGATGCCTCCGCGGCGGAAGTGTTCACCTCCCTGCTGGAGCGACCTGGCTGCCGCATCGAGCGGATCGTCTCCCAGGGCCAGACGACGCCGGCGGAGGCGCCCTGGCGGCAGGCCCATGAGGAATGGGTGCTGCTGCTGAAGGGCGCTGCACGGATCGCCCTGGAGGGGCGGGAGGTGGTGCTCGAACCGGGCAGTACGCTGTTTATCCCGGCTGATACCGAGCACTGGGTGACCTACACCGATCCCGCGGTCGCTACGGTGTGGCTGGCGATCCATCTCGGTGCGGTGGACGGGGCTCCAGCACCCACCTGAAGCGACACTCGGACTCTTCCGGCCAGGCACCAACGGCTCGGGTCACTGCAAGGGCGTCCTGAGCGGCAGGTGAAGGGCGCGCTCGGCCTTTGGATGCGAGCGGGTAAGAATCGCAGGCACAAAAAAACCGGCGCTAGGCCGGTTTCTCTGATTTCCAGATCCCGCAGGATCCGGAAGCTTGTCTTGGTGCCCAGGGACGGAATCGAACCGCCGACACGGGGATTTTCAATCCCCTGCTCTACCAACTGAGCTACCTGGGCAACGGGGCGCATTAAAAGCGTTTCTCGACCTTGTGTCAACAGTGAGCCCAAAAAATATTTAGATTTTTCGGGCGCTTAGCCGTCGACTCAGGCGCTGGGAGGTACGTAACCCTCGGCCTGGGCGTAGTCTTCACCGGACAGGAACTTGTCCATCTCGGCCTGCAGGAACTTGCGATCCTCGGCGTTCATCATGTTCAGCCGGCGCTCGTTGATGAGCATGGTCTGGTGCTTCTGCCACTCTTCCCAGGCCTGCTTGGAGACGTGCTGATAGATGTCTTCGCCCTTGGCGCCGGGATAGGGCGGGCGATCGAGGGCGGGCAGCTCCTGCTTGTGCTTGCGGCACATCACGGTGCGGGTCATGCGGGTTCTCCTTTGAGCGCCTGCTCGGCGCGCTTGAGCAGTTTCTGCACCGGGGCGGCAAGGCCCAGGCGCGGCGGGGAGGCGAGGTTATACCAAAGCCAGTCGCCCTCGGCCACGCGGTGCTGGCGGTGGTCCACCTGTACCAGCCAGGGTTCGATGGCCAGCTGGAAGTGGCTGAAGGTGTGCACCAGGCCGGGAAGCGCCTGACGTTCGTCGATGACCAGGCCCTGGCGTTCGGCGAGGGCTTCGAGCTCGGCCGCATCGGCCACTTCCGGCGGCCCCCAGAGACCGCCCCAGAGACCGGTCGAGGGGCGACGCTGCAGGAGTACGGAATTGGCGTCGTTGACGAACAGCGGCATCAGCGTCTGTCGTTGTGGCAGGGTCTTGCGCGGCTTGGGCGTGGGAAAGGCGGTTTCCTGGCCCTGCAGATGGGCGCGGCAGCCCGGCTTGACCGGACACAGCAGGCAGCTGGGCTTGCTGCGGGTGCAGAGGGTGGCGCCCAGGTCCATCATCGCCTGGGTGTAGGGGCCGACCCGCTCGTGGGGCATCAGGCGATCGGCCACTTCCCACAGGCGGCGGGCCACGGCGGGTTCGCCGGGATAGCCGGCGGTGGCGGTGTAGCGGGCCAGGACGCGTTTGACGTTGCCGTCGAGGATCGGGGCGCGGATGTCCATGCTCAGACTGGCGATGGCGCCGGCGGTGGAGCGGCCGATGCCGGGCAATTCGGCCAGGGCTTCGACGCTGCGGGGGAATTCGCCGCCATGACGCTCCACCACGGTCTTGGCGGCCTTGTGCAGGTTGCGCGCGCGGCTGTAGTAGCCGAGCCCGGTCCAGAGGTGCAGGACCTCGTCTTCCGCAGCCGCGGCCAGGGCCTCGACGGTGGGCAGCGCCTGCATGAAGCGATCGAAATAGCCCAGGACGGTGGCGACCTGGGTCTGCTGGAGCATGATCTCCGAGACCCAGACGCGATAGGGCGTCACGCCCTGTTGCCAGGGCAGGTCCTTGCGACCGTGCAGGTCATACCAGGCCAGCACGGCGGTACCAAAGTCGTCATCAGTCATCGACGTTGCAGCAGCCCTCGGATGGCATTCTGGATGTCGGGGCTGATCTTATCACCGAGCTTCTCTTCGATTTTTTCGTTCAGACGATTGCCGGCGGCGCGGGCGACGATCTGGCCCATGGCCTCGCGATCCAGGCGGCAGGCCTTGGCGCCCAGCTCCAGGGGGCCGCGGCACTGCAGGGGCCACTCGATATCCGCATAGCGCTCGCCGACCTGGCAGCCAGGGTCGGAAGCGGCGTTGGTGTCGCCCTGCACGGTGATGCCCAGCCGATAGTCCAGGCCGAGGGTGCGCAGGTCGATGTCGCCCGCGCCCTTCACCGCAAGGCCGGGCACGCTGACGCTGAGGTCCTGGTTGCGGGCCACGCCGTTGACGATGCTGAGGCTGCCGCTCAACTGGCGGAAGGGGGTGTTCTGGCCGCCATGGGGCAGCTCCAGCGGCTTGCGGTTGAGCAGGGCGATGCCCTGGCACAGCTGGCTTTCGACATTGGCGTCGATCAGCTGGCCGTTGCGCAGGGCGAAGCGCGCGGTACCGCCCAGGTTGTCGATCAGGGTGCGCTGGCTGGCGCCCGAGCTGCGCAGGTCGGCGTCCAGATCGAGCTGGCCTTCCACCGGCGGCTTCTGGCCCTGGGCCTGGAGGATGCGCTCCACCGGTACGCCCTTGATGCGCTCGCGGGCGGTCAGTTGCGGCTGGGCGCCGCGCACGTCGAGGGCGCCGTTGGCTTCGAAGCGACCACCGAACAGCTCGCCTTCCAGGGCGCTGAGCTGCAGTTGGCCGTCAGCGGCCCTGGCCTTGAGGCTGGCGCCCTCGAAGGGCAGGCGATTGAGGGTCAGGTGCTGCAGGCCGAGGTCGACCTCGGCGTCCAGGCTGCGCAGGCGCTCCACCGGCAGCAGGGTTTCCTGACTCCAGGCGTGCTGGGTCGGCGCCTCGGGCAGCGGCGAGTTGCCCTGGGCGGCGATGGCGTCGACCTGGGCGACCTCTTCCTGGCGCGCGCCATTGGCCTGGCGCGCCGCGGCGGCCTTGGCCGGCAGGTAGCGATCCAGGTCCAGGCGATCGCCGCTGAGCTGGATGCGCAAGGCGCGGCGGGCGATGTCGGCGATGGCGACGCGGCCCTTGAGGGTGCTGTCGTCCAGCTGGAAGTTGAAGTCGTCCAGCGCCAGGGCGTTGCGGCTGGCCTGCACCTGGGCATTCATCTCGAAGCGCTGCAGGGTCTTGGTATCGGCCATGGCCGGCAATTCGACGCCGATACTGTCGAGGAAGGCGCGCAGGTCCAGGCGGGCGATGGAGACACGCCCGGCCAGCTGTGGATCGCTCTCCAGACCGGTCAGCTTGAGATCACCGAGGGCCTTGAGGTCGTTGGCGGTGAGCTTGAGGCTGGTCCACTCGGCGGTCTGGGCGCGGCGGTCGACGGCCAGCTGGCCGCTGGCGGAATAGTTGACCAGCTTGCCGTTGAAGGGCTCGCCACTGGCGTCGCCGGTCAGCTGGAGATCATCCAGGGCGTACTGCTGGCTGGCCGGATCGAAGCGGAATTTGCCATTGAGCAGCACGGTGGCGTTGACCGGCGGCTGGGTGGTGCTGGCGGTGCCGGCCAGCTTGATGGGAATGGGCGTGCCGGCGTAGATGGCCCCGGTCTCCAGGTCGATACCCTCGAAGGCATAGCGGGCGCCGTTGCGGGCATCGCTGTATTCGACCCGGGAATTGCGCACGGTCAGGCTCTCGACATTGAGCTTGAGCGGCTGGCGTCCCGTGGTCGACTCGCCCGAGGTACCCGTGGCGGTATCAGCCGGCGCGGCGCCCGGGTCCGCCTTGGGCGCCGGGCGGCCGATCTCGGCCCAGTTGGTGCGACCCTGGTCATCGCGGCTGGCGGTGAGGTCCAGACCGTCGATCTTGATGTCGCTCATCTCCAGGTCGCGGCGCAGCAGCAGCGGCAGCAGGCGGACCGAGAGGATCAGCCGCTGCACCTGCGCCAGCTGGCGATCGGGGGTGGCGGCGCTGGCCAGGGTGGCATCGTGCAGTTCGACCCCCAGCCAGGGGAACAGACTCCAGCCGATATCCCCCTTGAGCTGCAGGTCGACGTTGGCCTTGTCGCGCGCCAGCTGGCGGATCTCGTCCTTGTAGTCGTTGGGATCGACCAGGTGGGTGAGGGCGAAGCCTACGGCGACCAGCAGGAGCAGCAGGCCGACGAGGACGATACCCAGCACTTTGGCGAAAGCTTTCATGACGAGGAAATTCCTGTTCCGACGGGCGATGGCGCGACTGGCCAGTATAGGGGCTCGGTCGCGCCCGATGACATCGAGGTGTCGGCGCTGTGACAGCCGTGGTACTCGCCCGTTTCGTCGGATGGCTGATGCCGCCCGTACCCTGGCAAATGAGCAGGGCTGGCAGTTGGCTAGGGTGCGCTTTAATGTCGCGCACCTCTGGTCGGTTGGCGCCGTTTCTTTGACTCGTTTACGGGGAAGCGTGCAGGGAATGTCCACCGGCCTGGACGCAATACACTAGAAAAGGGCTGAACCCATGAGCACTACTCTCACTGCTGGCGGTGTCGCTTCGGCACGTCCGGCTTTCCTTTCCAAGGAGCGCATCGTCGCCCGGCCCGGTTTCAACCGCTGGCTGGTCCCGCCGGCCGCCCTGGCCATCCACCTGTGCATCGGCATGGCCTACGGCTTCTCGGTCTTCTGGCTGCCGCTGTCCAAGGCGATCGGCATCACCGCCGCCGTGGCCTGCCCGGTGGAAATGGGCTTCTTCGAGCAGATCTTCAGTGCCACCTGTGACTGGAAGATCTCCCAGCTCGGCTGGATCTATACCCTGTTCTTCATCTTCCTCGGCTGCTCGGCCGCCCTGTTCGGTGGCTGGCTGGAACACGCCGGTCCGCGCAAGGCCGGGGTCGTCTCGGCCCTGTGCTGGTGCGGTGGTCTGCTGATCTCCGCGCTGGGCATCTATACCCACCAGATCTGGATGCTGTGGCTGGGTTCGGGCGTGATCGGCGGTATCGGTCTGGGCCTGGGCTACATCTCGCCAGTGTCGACCCTGATCAAGTGGTTCCCGGACAAGCGCGGCATGGCGACCGGCATGGCCATCATGGGCTTCGGTGGCGGCGCCATGGTGGGTGCACCCCTGGCCGACGCCCTGATGCGTCACTTCGCTTCGGCCACCGAAATCGGTGTCTGGCAGACCTTCCTGGTCATGGCGGTGATCTACTTCGTGTTCATGCTGAGCGGTGCCCTGGGCTACCGCGTACCGCCGACCGGCTGGAAGCCCGCGGGCTGGACGCCGTCCACCAAGAAGGCCGGCAGCAACATGATCACCAATCGCCACGTCCACGTGAGCAAGATCTGGGGCATCCCGCAATTCTGGCTGGTCTGGGCCGTGCTCTGCCTGAACGTGACCGCCGGCATCGGCATCATCGGCATGGCCTCGCCGCTGCTGCAGGAAGTCTTCGGTGGCCGTCTGCTGGGCAATGGCCTGGCCTACGGTGAACTCAGCGCCGATCAGCTCAAGCAGATCGCCGCCATCGCCGCCGGCTTCACCGGCCTGCTGAGCCTGTTCAACATCGGCGGTCGCTTCTTCTGGGCATCCTTCTCCGATTACATCGGCCGCAAGATGACCTATTTCGTCTTCTTCACCCTGGGCTTCGTGCTCTATGCCATCGTGCCCTGGACCGGTCACCTGGGCAGCGTGGCGTTGTTCGTCTTCGCCTTCTGCCTGATCCTGTCCATGTACGGCGGCGGTTTCGCCACCGTGCCGGCCTACCTGGCCGACCTGTTCGGTACCCAGATGGTCGGTGCCATTCACGGTCGCCTGCTCACCGCCTGGGCTGCCGCCGGCGTCTTCGGTCCGGTGCTGGTCAACTACCTGCGCGAGTACCAGCTGAGCATGGGCATCCCCCGCGCCCAGGTGTACGACATCACCCTGTACATCCTGGCCGGTCTGCTGGTGCTGGGCTTCATCTGCAACCTGCTGGTGCGTCCGGTCGCCGACAAGCACTTCATGACCGAGGCCGAACTCGCCGTCGAGCGCGCCAATGGCCATGACAGCAACGCCGGCAGCGCTCAGGTGCTGGAGTGGAGCGCCGATCCCAAGACCAAGCCGCTGGCCATCGCCGCCTGGCTGGCCGTGGGCATCCCGCTGGCCTGGGGCATCTGGATCACCCTGCAAAAGACCGCCGCCCTGTTCAGCTGAGTCGCAGCCGAACCGGACGGTAACCGGGCGTCCCCAGGCGGGCGCCCCTCGCGGCGGGACGCCTCGTCCCGCCGCGCTTTCGATCCAGCCCCCGCGCCCCTATAATATCGGCCCTTTCGCCCACCGATTTTCGCGGAGCAGGCTATGGCCGAACGCAAGGCAACCGTCGAGCGCAACACCCTGGAAACCCAGGTCAAGGTATCCCTGGATCTGGACGGCACGGGCGCAGCGCGCTTCGACACCGGGGTCCCCTTCCTCGAGCACATGCTCGACCAGATCGCCCGCCATGGGCTGATCGACCTCGATATCCACTGCCGCGGCGACCTGCACATCGACGACCACCACACGGTGGAAGACATCGGCATCACCCTCGGCCAGGCCTTCGCCAAGGCCGTCGGCGACAAGAAGGGCATCCAGCGCTACGGCCATGCCTATGTGCCCCTGGACGAGGCCCTGTCGCGGGTGGTCATCGACTTCTCCGGCCGACCCGGACTGCACTGGAACGTGCCCTTCACCCGCGCCACCGTGGGGCGCATGGACGTCGACCTGTTCCTCGAATTCTTCCAGGGCTTCACCAATCACGCCCAGGTGACCCTGCACGTCGACAACCTGCGCGGCGTCAACAGCCACCACCAGATCGAGACGGTGTTCAAGGCCTTTGGCCGCGCCCTGCGCATGGCCCTCAGTGAAGATCCGCGCATGGCCGGTGTCATGCCCTCCACCAAGGGGTGCCTGTGATGCAGACGGTAGCCGTCATCGACTATGGCATGGGCAACCTGCACTCCGTGGCCAAGGCCCTGGAGCACGCCGGTAGCCACCAGGTGCTGGTGACCGGCGATCCCGCGGTGATCCGCGAGGCGGACCGCATCGTGCTGCCCGGCGTCGGCGCCATCCGCGACTGCATGGCCGAGATCCGCCGGCAGGGCATCGATGAACTGGTGCGCGAAGTCAGCCAGGACCGGCCCTTCCTCGGCGTCTGCGTCGGCATGCAGGCGCTGATGCAGCGCAGCGAAGAGAATGGCGGCGTGGACTGCATCGGCCTGTTTCCCGGCGCCGTGCGCCGCTTCCCGGGCGGCATGCAGGAAGAGGGCGAGACCCTCAAGGTGCCGCACATGGGCTGGAACGAGGTCAGCCATGTGCTCGACCATCCGCTCTGGCACAGCATCCCTGATCGCGCCCGCTTCTATTTCGTGCACAGCTTCTATGTCGAGGCCGGCAATCCGCGCCAGGTGGTCGGTCGCGGCCATTACGGCCTGGACTTCGCCGCGGCGCTGGCCGACGGCTCGCGCTTCGCCACCCAGTTCCACCCCGAGAAGAGCGCCGACTGCGGTCTGCAGCTCTATGCCAACTTCCTCGCCTGGGACGGCCGCTGGTAATGGCGCGCAAGCCGCCCGCGCCGCTGGTGACGCTCGAGCCCGAGCAGAGCCAGCGCCTGGTCACGGCCTTGCAGACCCTGCTGGACGATCGCTTCGAGGTCCGCCTGGGACGGTTCGAAGTCGAGGAATTGCTGGATTTCTTCGCCCGCGAGTGCGGGCCGCTGTACTACAACAAGGCGGTTGCCGACGTGCAGACCCTGCTCAGGGAGCGTGTCGACAGCCTGGAAAGCGACATCTGGGCGCTGGAAAAGCCCTAGATCGCCCTCACCCCCGAGCCAAGGTATTGCCATGCTGATCATCCCCGCCATCGACCTCAAGGACGGTGCCTGTGTCCGCCTGCGCCAGGGGCGCATGGAAGATTCCACCGTGTTCTCCGACGATCCCGTGGCCATGGCCGCCCAGTGGGTCGACGGCGGCTGCCGCCGGCTGCACCTGGTGGATCTCAACGGCGCCTTCGAAGGCCAGCCGGTCAATGGCGAGGTGGTCACCGCCATCGCCAGGCGCTATCCCGGCCTGCCGATCCAGATCGGCGGCGGCATCCGCTCGCTGGAGACCATCGAGCACTATGTGCGTGCCGGCGTCAGCTACGTGATCATCGGCACCAAGGCGGTCAAGCAGCCGGAATTCGTCGCTGAGGCCTGCCGCGCCTTCCCCGGCAAGGTCATCGTCGGCCTGGATGCCAAGGACGGCTTCGTCGCCACCGACGGCTGGGCCGAGGTCAGCGAGCTGCAGGTCACCGACCTGGCCCGTCGCTTCGAAGCCGACGGCGTCAGCGCCATCGTCTACACCGACATCGCCCGCGACGGCATGATGCAGGGCTGCAACGTGCCGGCCACCCGCGCCCTGGCCGAAGCCACCAGCATCCCGGTGATCGCCTCCGGCGGCATCCACAACCTGGGTGACATCCAGAACCTGCTCGACGCCCGCAGCCCGGGCATCATCGGCGCCATCACCGGCCGCGCGATCTACGAGGGCACCCTCGACGTCGCCGAAGCCCAGGCGCTGTGCGACAACTTCAAGGTCTGAGGACTCAGTCATGGCGCTGGCGAAACGCATCATCCCCTGCCTGGACGTGGACAATGGCCGCGTGGTCAAGGGCGTCAAGTTCGAGAATATCCGCGATGCCGGTGATCCGGTGGAGATCGCCCGCCGCTACAACGAGCAGGGCGCCGACGAGATCACCTTTCTCGACATCACCGCCAGCCACCAGGGCCGCGATACCACCCTGCACACGGTGGAGCGCATGGCCAGCCAGGTGTTCATCCCGCTGACCGTGGGCGGTGGCGTGCGTACCGTGCAGGACATCCGCAACCTGCTCAACGCCGGTGCCGACAAGGTCTCGATCAACACCGCGGCGGTCTTCACCCCGGAGTTCGTCGGTGAAGCCGCGGCACGCTTCGGTTCCCAGTGCATCGTGGTGGCCATCGACGCCAAGCGCGTCAGCGGCCCCGGCGAAACCCCGCGCTGGGAGATCTTCACCCATGGCGGGCGCAAGCCCACCGGCCTCGACGCCGTGGCCTGGGCGCAGAAGATGGAAGGCCTGGGCGCCGGCGAGATCCTGCTCACCAGCATGGACCAGGACGGCATGAAGAACGGCTTCGACTTGGGCGTGACCCGCGCCGTCAGCGAGGCGGTGGGCATCCCGGTGATCGCCTCCGGCGGCGTCGGCAATCTGCAGCACCTGGCCGACGGCATTCTCGAAGGCAAGGCCTCTGCGGTACTGGCCGCAAGCATCTTCCATTTCGGCGAATGCACCATTCCCGAGGCTAAACGGTACCTGGCCGAAAAAGGGATTGTGATACGCTCCACAAAATCTTAAGCACCGGCGGTGCCGGCAGGGAGAGGGGCGTGCGCAAGGGAATCTGGGCCTGCTTGGCCGGTTTGCTGCTGGTATCCACCACGGTCAGGGCGGAGCTTCCGGCGGGTTATCAGCTGACGCTGCTGACGGAAAACTTCCCGCCCTACAACTTCTCCGTCGATGGCAAGAACTTCGCCCGCGAGGGCGAGCTCAAGGGCATCGCCGTCGACATGGTCCGCGAGATGTGTAAGCGGGCCGGCATCTCCTACAACCTCACCCTGAGATTTCCCTGGGAGCGGATCTACGGCATGGCCTTGGATCAGCCCGACCACGGCGTCTTCGTCACCGCCCGGCTGCCGGAGCGCGAGGGCCTGTTCAAATGGGTCGGTCCCATCGGCCCGGATGACTGGGTCCTGCTCGGTCGCGCCGACAGCCACCTGCAGCTGCGCAGCCTCGACGACGTCCGCAAGCAGCAGCTAAAGATCGGCGCCTACAAGGGCGACGCCATAGCCGAGAGTCTCGTCCAGCAGGGCTTCCAGCCGGATCTTGCGCTGCGCGATCAGGAAAACGTGCAGCGCCTGGTTAAGGGACAGATCGATGTCTGGGCCACCGGTGATCCCGCCGGTCGCTACCTGGCCCGCCAGGAAGACGTGACCGGACTCAAGATGCTGTTGCGCTTCAACAGCGGCGAGCTGTTCCTGGCGCTGAACAAGCAGACCCCCGACGAGGTGGTACAGAAGCTGCAGAAGGCCCTTGACGACATGCGCCAGAGCGGCGCGGTTCAGACCATCTTCAATCGATATCTGTGATCCCGGCGGGCCGAGCGATCGGCGCGGACGGTCGCCTGAGGAGAGAGCTATGCGCAAGTCCTGGTTGGCCATCGCCGCCGTGCTGTTGAGTTGCACCCTTGGCCTGGGGACAGCCCGGGCGGAATTGCCAGCGGGCTATCGCGTGGTGCTGCTGACCGAGAACTTCCCGCCCTTCAACATGGCGGTGGACGACAAGAACTTCGCGCGTGACGACGCCATCGACGGCATCAGCGCCGATCTGGTGCGCGAGATGTTCAAGCGCGCCGGGATCGACTACAACCTCTCGCTGCGCTTTCCCTGGGATCGCATCTACAACCTGACCCTGGAAAGCCCCAACTACGCGCTGTTCTCCGTGTCGCGCACCGAGTCCAGGCTGCCGCTGTTCAAGTGGGTCGGCCCGCTGGGCAAGACCCGCAAGGTGTTCATGGCGCTGTCCGGCAGCACCCTCAAGGTGCCAGACCTGGCCACGGCAGCCCGGCTGCGCGTCGGTGCCTACAAGAATTCCGCCGTGAGCCTGATGATTCAGGAAAAGGGCATCGTCCCCATCGACGCCCTGCGTGATCAGGAGAACATCGCCAAGTTGCAGAAGGGCGAGATCGACGTCTGGGCCACCACCGACGTGGTCGCCCGCTACCTGGCCAAGCAGCAGGGCGTCAGCAACCTGCAGACCCTGCTCAGCTTCCAGGAATCCGACCTCTACCTGGCCCTGAACAAGGACACCCCCGACGAGGTGGTGACCCGCCTGCAGCAGGCCCTGGATGCCATGCGCCGCGAAGGCCTGGTCGACAGCATCACCAACAACTATCTCTAGTGCGCCGCCGCGTGGCGGGCGCCTGGCGAGTTGCGCTGGAGGTAAGCATTCGCCAGCGTCCTGTCTGGACGCGAGGTGCCAGGGATTCCGCATGGCCCCGGCAGCTGGACGGGGCCGCGAAGCCTTGAGGATCGCGGTGAGGTCAGCCGCAGTGAGCGCTGAACGTTGTAAAGGGATACTCGACGAAACCTCGAAAATGCGGCCTTGCGTCGCCAGGGAGTTGTAATGCAAAAGCTGTGGTTGCGTCTTGCAGGGGTACTGCTGGGTTGCACGCTGGGCTTGACCCAGGCCCGTGCCGAGCTGCCGGATTACTATCAGGTCGTGCTCCTGACCGAGAATTACCCTCCCTTCAACATGTCGGTCGATGACAAGAACTTCGCCCGCGATGACGCCATCGACGGTATCGCCACCGATGTCGTCCGCGAGATGTTCAGGCGTGCGGGCATCAAGTACAGCCTTTCGCTGCGCTTCCCCTGGGATCGCATCTATCGGCTGACCCAGGAGACGCCCAACTACGGACTCTTCTCCGTCGCCTACACCGAGGCGCGCAAGGATCAGTTCAAATGGGTGGGACCCTTCGGCCGTTCGAGCTGGACCCTGCAGGCGCTGCCGGGCAGCAAGCTGGACATCAAGACGCTCAAGGACGCCGCCCGCTATCGCATCGGTGCCTATCGCAACGATGTGATCAGCAAGACGCTGACCGCCCAGGGCATTCCGGTCATCGACGCCCTGCGTGATCAGGAAAACGTCGACAAACTGGTGAAAGGCCAGATCGATATCTGGGCTACCGCCGATCCCGTCGGCCGCTATCTCGCCAAGCAGCAGGGGGTGACCGGCTTGCAGACGCTGCTTCGCTTCAACGAGGTGGATCAGTATCTGGCGCTGAACAAGGACACGCCTGACGAAGTGGTGACACGCCTGAAGGCGGCCCTGGAACAGATGCGCAGGGAAGGGGTGATCGACAGCATCACCAACAACTACCTCTGATGCCTGGAAGCCGTCCGCCCGTCGCTAGCGATAGCGACCGCTGCGGCCGTGCCCGGGCATGGCCTGGTTGGCGCGCAGGGCGATCATCTGCGGCAGGTCGATGACTTCCACGCCCTGGGCCTTGAGCAGGGGCAACTGCTGGGCCAGCACCGCCAGGGTTGCCGGGTGCGGATGGCCGATCAGCACCGCGCTGCCCTGGCGCTGGGCCAGCCGCACGCCTTCGGCCAGCTGGGCCGCCACCGCCGCCGGAGTGGCGTCGTTGTCGAGAAAGACATCGCGCGAGACGCTGGCCAGGCCGATCTTCTGGGCTTCCGCCGCAGCCACGGTGGCAGCGCTGGTGCGGCTGTCGAGAAACAGCAGGTGACGCTCCTGCAGGACCTGCATCAGCTCGGCCATGGCCGGTCGGTCCGCGGTCATGCGACTGCCTTCGTGATTGTTCACCCCATCCGCCTCGGGTACCCGCTCCAGCGCACGGTCCAGGCGTTGCAGGCGTTCGGCCGAAGACATCTCCGGATGCCAGGCATAGGGACCGCCGGCCGGGTCCATGGGCAGGTGCAGCAGTACGGTGCGTCCGGCACGGTGGGCGGCGGCGGCCAGTTCGGCGGCGTAGCGGGTCTCGGGGATGATCGCCAGGACCACCGGCGCGGGCAGTGCCAGGACCTGACGATCCCGGGCCGGATTCTGCCCGAGGTCGTCGATGACGATGGTCAGCTGCGCGGTGGCGGCCTGGGCAAGCGTGCCGACCAGGGCGAGCGCCCCGGCCAGTAGCCAGCGTCCAGCCCTCACGGGGTATGGGTGACGTTGAGTCCCTTGAGCAGCGACAGCGCCTGGGAGAGCTGGAAGTCGTCATCCTGCGGCCGTGGACTCTGGTTCGGCGCCTTGCTGCCGGTAGGCCGATCGGCGCCGCCATTGCCATTGCCCAGGTGACCGGCCAGATCGGCTTCGCGGAAGTATTCGTCGCCACCGCTCTGCGGGGTGACCTTGGCCGGCGCCACGGCGATGTCCGGAGTGATGCCCTGGGCCTGGATGGAGCGGCCGCTTGGCGTGTAGTAGAGCGCCGTGGTGAGCTTGAGCGCCCGGTCGTTGTTGAGCGGCAGCACCGTCTGCACCGAACCCTTGCCGAAGCTGTCGGTGCCCATGAGGATGCCGCGCTTGGAATCCTGCAGGGCGCCGGCGACGATCTCGGCGGCCGAGGCGCTGCCGCCGTTGATCAGCACCACCAGGGGCACCTTCTCGCTGGGATCGGCGGCATCGGCCGAGAAGCGCAATTCGGAATTGGGCAGGCGGCCCTTGGTGTAGACGATCAGGCCGTGGGTCATGAAGGCATCGGCCACCTCGACCGCCGACTGCAGCACCCCGCCCGGGTTGTTTCTCAGGTCGAGGATCAAGCCCTTGAGCTTGCCCTTGTTTTCCTGACGCAGCTTGGCGAGAGCCTTGACCGTCTCTTCGCCGGTATTCACCTGGAACTGCGAGATGCGCAGCAGGCCGTAGCCGGATTCGAGCAGCTGGCTCTTGACGCTGTTGACCTTGATCACCGCCCGCGCCAGCTTGACGTCGAATGGCTGGCCGCCACCGCGGACGATGGTCAGCACGATGGGGCTGCCCGGCTTGCCGCGCATCTTGTCGACCGCTTCGTTGATGGCCTGGCCCTTGGTCGGCTGGCCGTCGATCTTGACGATCAGATCGCCCGGTTGCAGGCGCGCCTTGGCCGCCGGGGTGTCGTCGATGGGCGAGACCACCTTGATGAAGCCGTTCTCCTGGCCGACTTCCAGGCCCAGACCGCCGAATTCACCGCTGGTAGTTTCCTGCAGTTCGGCGAAGTCTTTGGGTTCCAGATAGGCGGAATGCGGATCCAGGTTGCTGAGCATGCCCTTGATGGCGTTTTCCAGCAGGACCTTGTCCGACACCGGCTCCACATAGGCCGCCTTGATGCGGTCGAACACCTCGGCAAAGGTGCGCAGCTCGTCCAGCGGCAGCGGAGCGCTGGCCGGGGCCGCGGGCGCGGCGCCCGGTGCGACCGGCGTCACCGCAGCCGGCGTGCTCTGCGGCGATTGCGCCTGGACGACTCCGACGCCGCTGAACAGCAGGGCGAGGACCAGGACGGTGGGACGAAAGCGATGCGGCATGTGCAGCTCCTAAACCGAGGTGTGTCGCACTATCCCTGAGCACGGCACCAGATGACCGGGTCCGTCGGGCGGCCCTGTTGGCGGATGGCGAAGTACAAGGCGGAGGCTTCCTGACCGCCGCTGGCGCCGACGGTCGCGATGGCATCCCCGGCCTTGACCACGTCACCCGCAGACTTGAGCAGGCTCTGATTATGTCCGTACAGGCTGAGATAGCCATTCCCATGATCGATGATAACCAGCTGGCCGGCGCCTCTTAGCCAGTCGGCGAAGACCACTCGGCCGTCGTGCACCGCCTTGACCCGGGTGCCGGCCCCGGCCGCGATCAGGACACCGTCCCATTTCGCGCGGGGGTCGTCACCGCGGGCACTGCCGAAGCGGGCCACCAGACGGCCATCGACCGGCCAGGGCAGCTTGCCGCGGGCATTGGCGAAGGCGCCGCCATAGGCAGGTGCTGCACTAGACACCGCCAGCTCCGGGGCGTTCGAGGGGCGCGGGGCTTTCGGCTCGCTTTGCGCCTGGCGCCGTGCCGCTTCCCGCGCCTGGGCGGCGCGGGCTTCGGCCAGTTGTCGCTGCCGGGCTTCCTCGGCTTCGCGGGCCTGGCGCGCGAGGGTTTCCTCGATGGTCTTGAGCACCTTGTTCAGCGCTGCCTGATCCTGCTCGCGATTCTCGATCTCGCGACTCTTGTCGCGGTAGTCCGCGTTGATCTTGGCCAGCGCCGCCTGGCGCTCCTTGCGCACCTCGGCGAGCTCCGCCTGCCGCTTTTCCAGGTCTTCGCGGCGGGCGACCAGGTCGCCCTGTTCCTGCTGGATGCCCTGTTCCACCTCGCGCAACTCGCGCAGGGTGTCGTTGAAGCTGGCGAGCTGATCCAGGCGGGTGCGATTCAGGTAGTTGTAGTAGGTGAGGGTGCGGCTGACCTTTTCCGGATGCTCCTGGTTGAGCAGCAGCTTGAGGTATTCCTGGCGGCCGCTCTGGTAGGCGGCGCGCACCTGCACGGCGATCAGCTGTTGTTGCTCAGCGCGAGACTGGTCGAGCTTCTTCTTGCGCCCGTCCAGCTCTTGCAGCTTTTTTTCGCCGTTCTCCAGCTGCTTCTGCAGCGAGTCGACCTGCTTTTCCAGCTCGCCCATCTGGGTCTCGGTGCCCTGCAGCTGCTTCTGCACGCCGGACTTTTCGGCCTGCACCTGCTTGAGGACCTTCTGCATCTCCTGGATTTCCCGGCGGGTCTGCTCGATCTGCCGCTGGGTATCGGCGCGGTCGTCGGCCAGGGCGGGAGCGAGAACGCTGGCAAGCAGGAGAAGGGCGAGAACACGGCGCATGCGAGGTCGTACGTTTCTAGGGCGAAGCGCCTAGTATGCCCGTCACATCCGGCAAAAAAAACGGCAAGGTACGCCGTTCAGCGTTCACAGCCCGACCAGGCGGCCAGGCTGCGAACGAGAGGGCATTTCTACTTCAATAGCCGACGGTGAAGCGGGTGCGGTGATGAGCGGGCCGTTCGACCTCGTCCAGCAGGGCCACGGCGAAGTCCTCGTAGGAGATATGACTGTCGCCGGCCGCGTCGAACAGCAGGGCATCGTCGTCCAGGCGGAACCGCCCGGTACGGGTGCCGGGCGCGAAGACCATCTGCGGGCTGACGAAGACCCAGTCGAGGTCGCTCACCGTGCGCAAGGTGTCCAGGGTAGCGATGCCGGCTCCGGCTTCGCTGCGGTATTCAGCGGGAAAGGCTGGCGCATCGAACAGCCGCGAGCCGTCCGGCAGATTCAGGCTGGCGGCGCCGCCAACGATCAGCAGCCGCGGAATGCCGGTGGCGCGGGCGAAGTCGACCAGGGCGCTCGGCGCGAGGTCGGCGAATCTCAGGCTGCTGATCAGCACCTCATGACCGGCCAGGGCCGGGGCGGCCTGCAGATCGGTGACATCACCGGCGACCACCGTCAGGTCGGGCCGCGCCGCCAGGCGCGCGGGATTCCGTACCAGGGCGGTGACCCGGTGGCCGCGGGAGAGGGCTTCGTCGAGCAGGCGGCTGCCGACGTTGCCGGTGGCGCCGAGCAGGGCGATGGAGGTCATGGCTGGATTCCTCGGAAGTGAAGGGAAGCCAAGCCTAGGCAGAGCCGCGGAAGCCGCCAAGGAGGCAGTTCGAGATGAGCTGGTTACCTGCGGATAACCCGGGGCCGGCGAGGGTATGGCGCCATCGGGGGGCTGTGTATACTGGCCAGCATTTTTAGCCCTCCTTGGATAGCTCTTTCATTATGGAATTTATCGGTCGGGCGGTTGAATTCGCCACCCATCATCCGCTTCTCGTCGCCGCCTTCCTCGCCATCGTCGCCCTGATGCTGTTCAACGAGACCCGTCGTGGCGGGCGCAGCCTGTCCACCGGCGAACTCACCAACCTGCTCAACCGCGAGCAGGGCGTGGTCCTCGATATCCGTCCGAGCAAGGACTTCGCCGCCGGGCATATCGTCGGCGCGCTGAACATCGCTCAGGAGAAAGTCGCCAGCAGCCTGTCTCTACTGGAGAAGCACAAGGCCAAGACCCTGATCGTGGTGGACAGCGCCGGCCAGCAAGCCGGCGCCGTGTGCGGCGATCTGCAGAAGGCCGGCTTCACCGCCGCCCGGCTGAACGGCGGCATCGCCACCTGGCGTGCAGAGAATCTGCCCCTGGTGAAGTGAACCCCTAGCGTGGCCGCCCCATCGGCCACTGGAGACCGCGCATGTCTGACGTCGTCATCTATACCAGTGCCTGGTGTCCCTATTGCCATCGAGCCAAGCACCTGCTCGATCGCAAGAACGTGGCCTACCGGGAAGTCTCCGTCGATGGCCAGCCGGCGCTGCGCAGCGAGATGGCCCGCAAGGCCGGTCGCACCAGCGTGCCGCAGATCTGGGTCGGCAGCACCCACGTCGGCGGTTGCGACGAGCTCTATGCCCTAGACCGAAGCGGACGTCTCGATCCGCTGCTGTCCGCCTGACCAACACTCACAACTCAAGGCCCTACCATGACCGACCAAGCCAATGGCGCCCAGGAAGACGGCGCTCAGTTCTCCCTGCAGCGCATCTACATCCGCGACCTGTCCTTCGAGGCGCCCAAGAGCCCCGAGATCTTCCGTCAGGACTGGCAGCCCAACGTCAACCTGGACCTGGCCACCCGCCAGAAGACCCTGGGCGACGACTTCCACGAAGTGGTGCTGACCCTGACCGTCACCGTCAAGAACAACGAAGAGACCGCCTTCATCGCCGAAGTGCAGCAGGGTGGCATCTTCCTGATCAAGGGCCTGGACGCCGCCTCCATGGCCCATGCCCTGGGCGCCTTCTGCCCCAACATCCTGTTCCCCTACGCCCGTGAGGCGCTGGACAACATGGTGGTGCGTGGCTCCTTCCCCGCGCTGATGCTGCAGCCGGTGAATTTCGACGCCCTCTACGCCCAGGAACTGGCCCGCATGCAGACCGCTGGCGAAGCCTGATCGGCGCCGCTGCGGTACCGGACGCCCCTTGCGAGGGGCGTTCTGCTGTCCGGTCCCAGGTCTTTTTTTGGCGTGGCTAGGCCCTGTCTGCCTCTGGCTCGCGCGCCTTTGCGCCCGCTCTGAGCTTGCGGCTGGCGCGCCAGAGATCGAAGCTGAACACGGCCAGGCCCGTCCAGATGCAGCTGAAGGCGAACAGTCGCTCGCGCGGAAAGGGCTCGCCATAGAGCCAGACCGCCTGGATCAGCACCAGGGTCGGTGCCAGGTACTGCAGGAAGCCCAGCGTCGAATAGGGCAGCTTGCGCGCCGCGGCGTTGAAGCACAGCAGGGGAATCAGGGTGACCGGACCGGCCAGCACGATCAGCAGGCCCAGCGAGGACTGCCAGGTCTCGGCCTCCAGGCTCACCCCCGGGGTCAGCAGTGGCAGCGCGACCAGGGCGATCGGCACCAGCATCCAGCTCTCCACCACCATGCCCGGCAGGGCGGCCACCGGCGTCTGCCGCCGCACCAGGCCATAGAAGGCGAAGCTCAGCGCCAGCGCCAGGGAGACCCAGGGCAGTTGCCCCAGGGTCCACAGCTGCTGGGCCACGCCCAGCACCGCCAGGCCCACGGCGATCCACTGCAGCGGGCGCAGGCGCTCACCGAGAATCACCAGGGCGAGCAGGATGTTGACCAGCGGGTTGATGTAGTAGCCCAGGCTGGCCTCGACCACGTGGGCGTTGTTGACCGCCCAGATATAGACCAGCCAGTTGCAGGCCACCAGCGCGCCGGACACCGCCAGCCAGAGCAGCCGTCGCGGGTGGGCGCGCAACTCCGCCCACCAGCCGCGATGGCGCCAGACGAGCAGCAGGAGGGCGCTGAACAGGGCGGACCAGAGGATGCGCTGGAACAGGATCTCGGTCGCCGGCAGGGCCGCCAGCAGTTTGAAGAACAGCGGAAACAAGCCCCACAGCCCGTAGGCGGTAAGGCCCAGGGCGTAACCCTGGCGCAAGGCAGACATGAGGGATCCTTAGGCAGGCAACTTTCTTGTCCGGGCAGGATAGCTCAAGGGGCTGCGGGATGTCGGAATGGGTGGGGCTTCCTGTCGTCAGCCCTGGCAGGCTGGCATCCCGCCCTCGCGGCCATGGCAGTGCGCCGCTGCGTAGGCCGCAGGCATTGTCTGATCGCGGCCATGGTGGTCCGCCAATGCGGCCGCTCCTGGGGGTCAGGTTCCGGTAGGAGCGGCCCGTGGCTGCGATCAGTGTTGTAGCGTGGAAAACGGCACAGTCTTTTCCATTGAAGAGTTCATCGCAGGGCCTACCTTCACCCCGGCCCTCTCCCAAGGGGAGAGGGAGCATTGGCGCCTGTAGCGTGGAAAACGGCGCAGCCTTTTCCACTGAGTCGCACAAAGGCTAGAACAGTCGCAACGGCGCCTCGTCCAGCGCAGCGCGCTGTTCGCGCAGGGTGAGGATCTGGTCGCCCCAGTAGCGTTCGCTGCCGAACCAGGGAAAGCTCTTGGGAAAGGCCGGATCGTCCCAGCGGCGCGCCAGCCAGGCGCTGTAGTGCATCAGCCGCAGGGTGCGCAGTCCCTCGATCAGGGCCAGCTCGCGCGGCTGGAAATCGTGGAATTCCTCGTAGCCATCCATCAGCTCGGACAACTGCGTCAGCCGCTCCTGGCGATCGCCGGCCAGCAGCATCCAGAGATCCTGCATGGCCGGGCCGTGGCGGCAATCGTCGAGGTCGACCATATGGTAGGCATCATCGCGACAGAGCAGGTTGCCCGGATGGCAGTCGCCGTGCAGGCGGATGACGTCGTAGCTGACACTCTCGAAGAGTTCGTCGAGACGCAGGAGCAAGTCGCGCGCCACGGATTCATAGGCGGGCAGCAGGCTCTTGGGAATGAAATTGCCGGTGAGCAGGGTGTCCAGAGAGGCATGGCCGTAGCCCTGGACGTCCAGCGTCTCGCGGTACTGGAAGGGTCGGCTGGCGCCCACCGCATGCAGGCGACCGAGCAACTGGCCGAGGCGATGCAGCTGGTTGAGATCGCCTGGCTCCGGCGCGCGACCGCCACGGCGAGGAAAGAGTGCGAAGCGAAAGCCGGCATGGGTAAACAAAGTCTGGCCATCGCGCTGCAAGGGTGCGACCACGGGCACCTCGCGCTCTTCCAGTTCGGCGGAAAAGGCGTGCTCTTCCAGAATGGCCGCATCGGTCCAGCGATCCGGCCGATAGAACTTGGCGATCAGCGGGGTCTCGGCTTCGATGCCGATCTGATAGACGCGATTCTCGTAGCTGTTGAGCGCCAGTACCCGGGCATCGCTGAGATAGCCCAGGCTTTCGATGGCGTCGATGACCAGGTCGGGACTCAGATTTTCGAACGGATGAGACATGGCGCGCTCCTCGGTCACGGGGGACGATGGCGATTGCCACCCTGCATCCGGGAGATGCTAGCGCATGCCCGAGCCCCATGGCGAAGGCTCGAGCGCTATCCGCTCGCCGGTCAGGCGCCGATCACACCGCCGTCTTCGCGGCTGATGACCATCACCGAGGAACGGGGCTGACCATCCGCTCGTTGCTCCGGGAATTGGGAGCCGCCTTCCTCGCCGGGGTGCTGGATGCCGACGAACATCGTCCGGTAGTCCGGCGAGAAGGCCAGGCCGGTGACCTCGCAACCGACCGGGCCGACCAGGAAGCGGCGCATCTCGCCGCTGCGCGGATCGGCGCAGAGCATCTGGTTGTTGCCCATGCCCTCGTAGTCGCCTTTGTTGCTGTACTTGCCGTCGGTGAGCACCCACAAACGGCCGGCAGCGTCGAAGCCCAGGCCGTCGGGACTGTTGAACATGTTCTCGGCATTGATCTGCTGCGAGCCTGCTTCCGGCTTGCCCGGGTGTACCTTGGGATTGCCGGCGATGACGAACAGATCCCAGTCGAAGCTCAGGGCCGCGGCATCGTCGTCGCTCTCGCGCCAGCGCACGATCTGGCCGTAGAGGTTGTTGGCGCGGGGATTGGGGCCGCCCACTGGCATGCCGTCTTCACCGCGCTTGGTGTTGTTGGTCAGGGTGCAATAGACCTGGCCGTCCTTGGGGCTGACGGCGATCCACTCCGGACGGTCCATGCGCGTGGCGCCGACCTGGGTGCCGGCCTGGCGGGCGTGGATGAGCACCTCGGCCTGGCTGGCGAAGCCGTTGGCGGCGGTGAGGCCGTTCTCGCCATGCACCAGCGGCAGCCACTGGCCGCGGCCCTTGGGGCGGTTCGGATCACGGTCGCCTTCGTCGAAGCGGGCGACATAGAGGGTGCCATGATCGAGCAGCTCGCGATTGGCCTTGGGATCGTCCTGCAGGCGATCGCGGCTGACGAACTTGTAGATGAATTCGCCGCGCTCGTCGTCACCCATGTAGACCACTACGCGGCCATCGCGGGTGCGGGTAAGGGCGGCGTTCTCGTGCTTGAAACGACCCAGGGCGGTGCGCTTGACCGGCTTGGCCTGGGGATCGAAGGGATCGATCTCGGTGATCCAGCCGTGGCGATTGAGCTCGTTGGGATTCTGCGCCAGGTCGAAACGGTCGTCGTGCAGGTGCCAGTCGTTCTCCACGCTGGCGTGCTTGACGCTGTAGCGCTTCTGGGCCGCATCGAACTTCAGGTTGGCATCGCGACTGCCGAAGACGTCGGTGAAGTTCTCTTCGCAGGTCAGATAGGTATGCCAGGGCGTGGCACCGCTGGAGCAATTCTGGAAGGTACCCAGCACCTCCCGTCCGGCCGGGTCGGCGGCGGTCTTGAGCAGGTCGTGGCCGGCAGCCGGACCGCTGACGGCGATGGGCGTGTTGCCGTGTACCCGGCGGTTGTAGGGCGAGCCCTGGACGAAGTGCCATTGGCCGTCCACGCGCTTCACCTCGATCACCGAGACGCCCTCGGCGGCCTGAGCCTTGCGGGTGTCTTCCAGAGACTTGGGCGGCGTGCCGTGGCTGAGCAGGTAGCGGTAGTTGGTGTATTCGTTGTTGATCGCCATCAGTGCCCGATCCGGATCGTCCGGGAAGGGATAGAAGGCCATGCCGTCGTTGTTGTCGCCGAATTGCACCGCCTGGTCGGCGGCGCTGGGGCTGCCATCGGGGCGGAAGGCCGGGCCATCGGTGTGCAGTGGCTGGCCCCAGCTGATGAGCACGCTGGCGCGATAGCCGGGCGGCACCACCAGGGTGTCGGCGGTGGAGGCCGGGATGTTGGCGAAGCCGATCAGGGGATTGCCCGTGGCCTCGCTGACGGCGTCGGCCAGGGCGCTGCGACCGAGCAGGCCGCCGCCCAGGAACAGGGCCGCGCTGGCCAGGGCACCCGCGCCGATGAAGCGGCGGCGGCTGAAGTGGACGAGGCGTTCGAGATCGGTCTGGTCGTTGTGCATGCTCATGGCTCCCTCACGGTGTGCAGGCGAGGCTAGTCAGACTAAATGACGTTTTGGTGACAGCGGCTAGTCGCCGGGTGGTGGCGTCCGCGCCAGGCAATAGACGTCGACCCGCGCGGCGCCAGCGCGCTTGAGCAGGCGCGCCAGGCTGTCGGCGGTGGCGCCGGTGGTGAGGACATCGTCCACCAGGGCCAGGTGGCGACCCTGCAGCTGGGCGTCCTTCACCAGGGCGAAGGCCTGCTTGAGATTGCGCCGCCGCTGGTTGGCACTCAGGCCCTGCTGGCTCTGTTGCTCCTGTACCCGCTGCAATAACCTGCCATCCACCGGCAGTTGCAGCGTCTTGCCGAGCCAGCTGGCCAGCAGGGCGGCCTGGTTGAAGCCGCGTTGGCGCAGGCGCAAGGGTGAGAGGGGAACCGGCAGCAGCAGGTCCGGGCGTGGCTGGCCTTCGTCGAACAGATGCTGCAGATGCCGCGCCAGCAGCGCCCCGGCCAGGCGACCGAGACTGCCCTGGTCGCGGTGCTTGAATCTGTTGATCAGGGTGTCGACCGGAAAGGCATAGCGCCAGGGCGCCAGTACCTGGTCGAAGGCCGGCGGACTGGCCAGACAGCTGCCACAGAGGAGGCCGTCTACCGGTAGGGGCAGGGCGCAGCATTGGCAGTGTGGCCCGAGCCAGGGCAGTTCGCTGTCGCAGCCTTCGCACAGCGGCAGTCCGGGCGGAAGCCAGGTGGCGCAGAGGGCGCAGTGTGTCCCGGGCCGCAGGCGTTGCCAGTGGCACTTTAATACAGAGGAGAGCGGTAGGGTCATGACGGCATCCGTGCCGAGCGAGAGCCCTAATGTGCCAGGCCGCCGGCCTGGCCACCAGTCAGCCGCGAATCAGCCAGCCCATCACCATCAGGCCCAGGATCAGCCAGATGACGCCGCCCACTATCGAGCGGGCCATGAAGGCCCGTACCGCGGCGTAGAGCAGCAGCAGGCCGATGGCCAGGACCACGAAGCTGATATAGGAGTCGTCCATGCCGATGGAGCGCGCCATGCCATGGAGAAAGTCGTGCACGGCATCGGCGATGCCGCCCAGGACCGAGCCGAACAGGTCGATGATAAAACGGATGACTTGGCCGAGCGCCGCGCCGAGCCAGTCGAAGAAGCCTTCAGTACGCATGGATGTTTCCAGATCCTTGGCAATGTCCCTTGGAACCCGCGAAGCCCGCCGGGTTCGCTGGTGATCCGCGCTACACTGCGCGTTTTCCGCAGTGTCTCTCAAGTTCTTAGTGATGACAGCTACCGACGCGCTACCCCTGATCCTGCTTCCCGGCCTGCTCTGTGACCAGCGCCTCTGGGCCACCCAGGCTGCCGACCTGGCCGACACCTGCCCGGTGTCCATCCCCGACCTCACACGCGACGTTGGCATCGCCGCGCTGGCCCGCCGGGTCCTGGCCGAGGCGCCACCGCGTTTCGCCCTGGGCGCCCTGTCCATGGGCGGCTATGTGGCCTTCGAGATCCTGCGCCAGGCGCCGGAGCGGGTAGTGCGACTGGCGTTGTTCGACACCATGGCCAGCCCGGATACCCCCGAGCGTGCCACCCAGCGTCGCGCCATGCTCGACCTGGCTGAGCGCGGTCGCTTTCTCGGCATCAGTCCGCAACTGCTGCCACGCCTGATCCATGCCTCGCGCCTAGGCACGCCGGTGGCCGATACCGTGCTGGCCATGGGCAAGGCGGTGGGCAAGGAGGCCTTCCTGCGCCAGCAGCAGTCGATCATCGACCGCCCCGATTCGCGGCCGACCCTGGCCCAGGTCCAGGTGCCCACCCTCATCGTGGTCGGCGCCCAGGATCAACTCACCCCGCCTGCCGAAGCCGAACTCATGGCGGCCGGCATCCAGGGCTCGCATCTGGTGGTGCTGGACGACTGCGGCCACCTGCCGCCACTGGAGCTGCCGGAACGGACCACGGCACTGTTGCGGGAGTGGCTGGCCTGACCCCTCGTCGCGGACGCTGAACCTCGGCGGCAGGCGGGCCTCCATTGGCAAAGCCCCCTGGAGTCCCGCATGGCGCATCGCCCATCACTGTCCATCCTCTCCCTGGTGCTGGGTCTCGCCCCCACCACCGTGGCCCTGGCCGCGCCAGTGGGGGCCGGTCAGCCCGAGCAGCTGCATTTCGCCGATGACGGCGTCATCCCCAATAGCCGCCTGCCCGTGCTGCTCTATCGCCAGGTGCAGCTGGAGGGTGCCGACCGTGCGGCGGCGCTGGAGCGACTGTTCGCCGACAACGCCTGGCCGCCGCAGTGGCGCTACGGCGTCTATAGCTACCATCACTATCATCCCAATGCCCATGAAGTGCTGGGCGTGGCGCGCGGTCGGGCTACCCTGCGCCTGGGCGGCGAGCAGGGGCAGGATGTGGAGGTGACCGCAGGTGATGTGGTGGTGCTACCGGCGGGCACCGGCCACCGCAACCTGCAGTCCAGTGCAAATTTCCTGGTGGTGGGCGCCTATCCGCCCGATCAGCAGGACTTCATCACCCAGCGTGCCGATCCGGCCGCCCACGCCCGCTCGGTCGGACTGATCGCCGGGGTGCCCTTGCCGGCAAGCGATCCGGTGACCGGGCGCAAGGGCGCACTGCCGGCACTCTGGCGCTAGCAGAGGCGGGTCAGGGTGGCCTCGTCGGGCTGACCGGCGAAAAAGGTCTTCAGCGCCTGGCGAAAGGGTTCGGGATCTTCGGCCACGGCAGCGAAGAGGGTGAGGCTGGAGTGGAACTTGAGATCGTCCGGCTGCCCGAACAGCGCGGTGGCGGACAGCCCCGGATGCTCCAGCGCTGCCGCGGTGATCTCCCGCAGGCGCGATCCCAGCAGCGGATGTGCGAGGTAGGCACTGGCCTCGTCGCGGGAGGCGATGGCGTAGTGGCGTGCCGTTTCGCTACGACCCAGTCCCTGGATCTGCGGAAAGATGAACCACATCCAGTGGCTGCGCTTGCGCCCGGCGCGGATCTCCGCCAGGGCGGTGGCATAGGTGTCGGCCTGGGCGTCGAGGAAGCGTTGCAGATCGTGAGTGGCGGGCATGGGGGAAACTCCGGGCCTTTTGCCTATCGGCAGACGGACCCGGAGGAAGTGCCGGTCACGAGACGAGCGGTCTAGCTGCGCACCGCGCGATAGCTGACCTCGTCGCCTTCGCTGACGTCGTCCAAATCGATCCGGGAGGTCTCCGGCAGGCTCAGGCCACCGACCAGGCCCAGCAGGGCGATCAGGATCAGGTAGAGCGCTGGCGAGAGGTTGCTGCCGGTGGCGCCGATCAGCCAGGTCGCCATCAGCGGGGCGGTGCCGCCGAAGATGGTGTAGGCCAGGTTGTAGGTGATGGCGCCGGCGGTGTAGCGCGTGCGGGTCGGGAAGACCTCGCTGAGCAGCGGCGCCGTCACCACGTTGCACAGTACCGCTCCGGCGCCCAGCAGCAGCGAACCCAGCAGGGCGCTGCCGAACTGGCCACTACTGGCCAGCAGCAGCGCCGGATAGACGCCCACCGCCAGGACCAGGCTGGCCAACACCGTGGTCATGCGCCGACCGATGCGGTCGGTGACACGTCCCAGCACCGGGCAGGCGGCTGCGGCGGCGAACAGGGTGATCAGGCTGATGGCCAGCGCCGCGGCCCGGTCGAAGCCGCCAGCCAGCTGCAGGTAGGTGGAGAAGTAGGTGGTGAACATATAGAAGGACAGCGCCGTCAGCGAAATGAAGGCGCCCAGGCGCAGGATGGAACGGCCCTGCAGCCTGAGCGTCTCGCCCAGCGGCGAATGGCTGACCTCATGGTCGGCTTCCAGGGCCTGGAAGGCCGGGGTCTCGTCCAGCTTCAGCCGCAGGTAGAGGCCGATCAGACCCAGCGGCGCGGCGGCCAGGAAGGGAATGCGCCAGCCCCAGTCGGCCATGGTGGCGGCGCCCAGCAGCCGCTCCAGGCCCCAGGCGGTCAGGGCCGCGCTGGCGAAGGCGAGAAAGGTCGAGACCGGCACGAAGCTGCCATAGCGCCCGCGTCTATCGCGCGGCGAATGCTCCATCACGTAGGCGCAGGCACCCGCGTATTCGCCGCCGGCGGAAAAGCCCTGAGCGCAACGGATCAGCGTCAGCAGGATGGGTGCCCAGATGCCGATGGTGGCGTAGCTGGGCAGGATGCCGATCAGGGCCGTGGCGCCGGCCATGATCAGGATGGTCAGCGCCAGGACCCGTTTACGGCCGATACGGTCACCCAGCAGGCCGAAGACGATACCGCCCAGCGGCCGGAAGGCGAAGGCCACGGCGAAGACGGCAAAGGTCTTAAGCAGCCCGGCGGTGGCATCGCCACTGGGGAAGAAGTGCGCGGCGATCAGGGTGGCGAGAAAGCCATAAAGGGCGAAATCGAACCATTCGACGAAATTGCCGATGGACGCGGCGGAGATGACCTTGCGCAGGGTGGCGGGTGAAACGGAAGTCGCTGTCTGGCTCATGGCGGGCCTCGGGAAAGGGCGGAGACGGAGGCAGAAATGGAGCGCCTTGTTTTATTGTCGAGAGATCGGGGCGTACCGCAGCTTCGACCCTAATCCTTTTCCCGTGACCGAGCAGTCCCGCCAGCGACTTGTCCACCGTTGGAACCGACTTCAGGAGCCCCGCCATGACCATGACGACCACCTATGCGGAAAAGGAGCCCGCCCGCACCGATGTCGACGCCCTGCCGGGTGTCACCCTGCTGGAGTTCGGCGCACCCTGGTGCGGCCACTGTCGTGCCGCCCAGCCGCTGCTGGCCACGGCGCTCGCGGACTACCCCGGCGTGCGCCATCTCAAGATCGAGGACGGCCCCGGTCGCCGCCTGGGACGCTCCTTTCGCGTCAAGCTCTGGCCTACGCTGATCCTCTTCAAGGACGGCCAGGAACTGGCGCGGCTGGTGCGCCCGACGACGGCGGCAGCCCTGCGCGAAGCCCTGGCCGAAGCGGACTGACCGGTCGTTCCACTCGTCCTCGCCACGCTTGACAGGGCAGGCCTGGAACATTAGTTTCAAACAACTGTTTAAACGCCCTGGCGGAAGGTCTGCAGCGACGCTGCCGCCACCCTCGACAACAAGCATTCGCAAAGAGGTAACAGTCATGCCCGATTACAAAGCCCCCCTGCGGGACATCCGCTTCGTTCGCGACGAACTCCTGGGCTATGACGCGCACTACCAGAGCCTGCCCGGTTGCGGCGACGCCACTCCCGACATGGTCTCCGCCATCCTCGAAGAAGGTGCCAAGTTCTGCGAACAGGTGCTGGCGCCGCTCAATCGCATCGGCGACCAGCAGGGCTGCACCTGGAGCGAAGAGGGGGTGAAGACCCCCGATGGCTTCAAGGAAGCCTATGCCCAGTTCGTCGAGGGCGGCTGGCCGAGCCTGGCGCACAACCCGGCCCACGGTGGCCAGGGCCTGCCCGAGTCACTCGGCATCTCCCTGTCGGAAATGGTCGGCCAGGCCAACTGGTCCTGGGGCATGTACCCCGGCCTGTCCCACGGCGCCATGAACACCCTGGAGCAGCACGGCACCGACGAGCAGAAGCACACCTACCTGGAAAAGCTGGTGACCGGCGAATGGACCGGCACCATGTGCCTGACCGAACCCCACTGCGGTTCCGACCTGGGCATGCTGCGCACCAAGGCCGAGCCGCGCGCGGACGGCAGCTACGCCATCACCGGCACCAAGATCTTCATCTCCGCCGGTGAACACGACATGGCCGAGAACATCGTCCACATCGTGCTGGCCCGCCTGCCCGACGCCCCCGCTGGCACCAAGGGCATCTCGCTGTTCATCGTGCCCAAGCGCCTGCCCGACGCCAGCGGCGCGGCCGGCGAGCGCAACGCCGTGCACTGCGGTTCCCTCGAACACAAGATGGGCATCCACGGCAACGCCACCTGCGTGATGAACTTCGATGGCGCTACCGGCTTCCTGATCGGCCCGCCGAATCGCGGTCTGAACTGCATGTTCACCTTCATGAACTTCGCTCGCATCGGCACCGCCCTGCAGGGCCTGGCCCACGCCGAGGTGGCCTTCCAGGGTGGTCTGAAGTACGCCCGCGAGCGGCTGCAGATGAGATCCCTGACCGGTCCCAAGGCCCCCGAGAAGCCCGCCGATCCCATCATCGTGCACCCCGACGTGCGCCGCATGCTGCTGACCATGAAGGCCTTCGCCGAGGGCAGCCGGGCGATGATCTACTACACCGCCAAGCTGGTGGATATCCTCAAGTACAGCCAGGACGAGGAGCAGAAGCAGCAGGTCGAGACCCAGATGGCCTTCCTCACCCCCATCGCCAAGGCCTTCATGACCGAGGTGGGTTTCGAGGCGGCCAGCCACGGCGTGCAGATCTATGGCGGCCACGGCTACATCGCCGAGTGGGGCATGGAGCAGAACCTGCGCGATGCGCGTATCGCCATGCTCTACGAGGGCACCACCGGCATCCAGGCCATCGACCTGCTGGGTCGCAAGGTGCTGATGACCCAGGGTGAATCGCTCAAGGCCTTCACCAAGGTGGTGCACAAGTTCTGCCAGGCCAACGCCGAAAACGCCGAACTCAAGGCCTTCGTCGAGCCGCTGGCCAAGCTGAACAAGGAGTGGGGCGAGATCACCCTCAAGGTCGGCATGGCCGCCATGAAGGATCGCGAGGAGGTGGGTGCCGCCGCCGTCGACTACCTGATGTACTCCGGCTATGTCTGCCTGGCCTACTTCTGGGCCGACATGGCCCGGGTCGCGGCCGAGAAACTGGCCGCCGGTACCGACGAGGCCGCCTTCTACCAGGCCAAGCTGGCCACCGCGCGCTTCTACTACGAGCGCCTGCTGCCCCGTACCCGCGCCCACGCCGAGGCGTTGCTGGCCGGCGCCGGCAGCCTGATGGCCCTGGCCGAGGAAGACTTCGCCCTCGGCTACTAAGCCGTCGCCGCTCTACTGAAAACCCCGCTCCGGCGGGGTTTTCGCTTTTTCACGCATGCGAAGAAGCCAGCAGCGCGAACCTCCGATCGGCTGACCGCCAGGTCAGATCATGAACCTATGTCTCCCTTCCGGTTCGGTCTTACACTCGGGTCATACCGACAAGAACACCTTCCGAGGAGACTCGACATGGCTGACTACACCCCGCCGCTTCGCGATATCCGTTTCGTGCTGGATGCCGTCCTCAAGGTCAGGGACCGCTGGAGTCAGTGGCCTGCCCTGGCCGAAGTGGTGGACGGCGAGACCGCCGATGCCATCCTCGAAGAAGCCGGCAAGCTGTGCGCCCAGGAACTGGCGCCCCTCAATCGCAATTCCGATGAGGAAGGCTGCCACTGGCAAAACGGCGAAGTGACCACGCCCCAGGGCTTCCGCCAGGCTTACCAGGCCTTTGCCGAAGGCGGCTGGGTCGGGGTCGGTGGCGATCCCGAATACGGCGGCATGGGCATGCCCAAGGTGCTCACTGCCCAGGTCGAGGAAATGATGCACGCCAGCTGCCTGGCCTTCGGCCTCTATCCGATGCTCAGCGCCGGTGCCTGCCTGGCCCTGCACGCCCATGGCAGCGCAGAACTGAAGCAGGCCTATCTGCCCAACCTCTACAGCGGCCAGTGGGCCGGCTCCATGTGCCTGACCGAGCCCCATGCCGGTACCGACCTGGGGCTGATCCGCACCCGCGCCGAGCCCCAGATCGACGGCAGCTACCGGGTCACCGGCACCAAGATCTTCATCACCGCCGGCGAGCACGACCTCACCGAGAACATCATCCATCTGGTGCTGGCCAAGCTGCCCGATGCGCCGGCCGGCTCCCGGGGCATCTCGCTGTTCCTGGTGCCCAAGATCCTGGTGGACGAGGCGGGTGCCCTGGGCGCGCGCAACGCCGTGGCCTGTGGCTCGCTGGAACACAAGATGGGCATCAAGGGCGCCGCCACCTGCGTGATGAACTTCGACGGCGCGGTCGGCTACCTGGTGGGCGAGGTCAACAAGGGCCTGGCCGCCATGTTCACCATGATGAACTACGAGCGCCTGGGCGTCGGCATCCAGGGCCTGGGTTCGAGCGAGCGCTCTTACCAGAATGCCCTGGCCTATGCCCGCGAGCGCCTGCAGAGTCGTTCGCCGACCGGCATCCAGCAGGCCGCCAAGAACGCCGATCCCATCATCGTCCATCCCGATGTGCGGCGCATGCTGCTGACCATGAAGGCTTTGAACGAAGGCGGCCGGTTGTTCTCCAGCTATGTCGCCCTGCAGCTCGACACCGCCAAGTACAGCCCTGAGCCCGTCGAGCGCGAACGCGCCGAGGCCCTGGTGGCGCTGCTCACCCCGGTGGCCAAGGGCTTCCTCACCGATCTCGGCCTGGAACTCTGCGTCGCCGGTCAGCAGGTGTTCGGCGGTCATGGCTACATCCGTGAATGGGGCCAGGAGCAGTTGGTGCGCGACGTGCGCATCACCCAGATCTACGAAGGCACCAACGGCATCCAGGCCCTCGACCTGGTCGGCCGCAAGCTGGCCGGCAGCCGCGGTGCTCTCTACCGGCCCTTCAGTGAAGAGGTCCATGGCTATCTGAGCGGTCTGCCGGCGGACAATGAATTCGCCGCACCCCTGCGCCAGGCGCTGGATCAGCTGGACGGGGCGACCGAATGGCTGCTGCAGGCCGGCGCCAGCGATCCCCACGAACTGGGGGCAGCCTCGGTGGACTACCTGCACCTGTTCGGCTATGTCGCCTATGGCTACCTGTGGGCCCGGGCGGCGGCCGCTGCGGCGGATCAGGAGGCGACCTTCGCCGAAGCCAAGCTGGCCACTGCGCATTTCTATTTCGCTCGTCTGCTACCGCGCACCCTGAGCCTGGCTGCGGCCGTGCGCAGTGGCGCCCAGCCGCTCTACGCCCTGGCCGAAGAGGCGTTCTAAGCTGTTGACCAGCAAGGTAAAAAGCCATGTCGTGTAAGCTTTGGCTTACACCACGTCGCCGCGATAAGCCATCGCCTAGTCTCTGATAGCTGCGTAATCTACACCCATCGGATCGCGGTACAGGATGTACCCAGCGCTCCAGATGACTTCAAGGAAATATGGCCAGGATGGCCCCCCGGCACGGATGTCGGGCAGAGACTTACAGGGATAGATGGCCAAGGATTGGCGGCCTGACAAGGATGTCGGGTTAAGTCTGCGAAACCCCGCTTCGGCGGGGTTTTTTATTGCCTGCCGGAACCTGATTCAGGCCCTGCCAGTCTTAGAGGCATCTTCTTGCCTGCCCACTACTGGAGCCTGAAATGGACCTCATCCGCCTTATCTTCGCCATCATCCTGCCGCCCGTGGGCGTCTTCCTCCAGGTCGGCTTCGGCGGCGCCTTCTGGCTGAACATCCTGCTGACGCTGCTGGGTTACATTCCGGGTATCATCCATGCCGTCTGGGTGATTGCCCGTCGCTGAACCAGCGGCCTGATCGAGACCCGAATGCCGCGATCGCCTGGTTGACCCGAGGGGTCAGCGCCGACCGGAGCGAAAGGGGCCGGAGGGCAAGACGTCCGTGCTAGGCGGATGCGCCTTCCATGGTCCTGTTCGAGGCCTTTCGGCCAGCCCGTGTCGATATCCTTGATCGACCGTCGGTTGCGCCACGGTCAGTGACGACACCCCCCCGCAGGCCGAGGCTTTGCCGTCGCCGACCGTTTTGTCCCGTACAAGGCTTTCAGACCCCATGAATCGCGAGTCGCCCCTCGATCAGAAGCACTTCAGCCAGATCCTCAAGCGCAATCTTTCCCTGCCGCTGAGCATCGGTGTCTTCAGCGCGATCTTCTTCATCGCCATCATCTATTACCTGCTGAAGGTCACCCAGTGGGTCGAGCACACCGACCGTGTCATCAGCGAGGCCAACGCCAACTTCCGCCTGGTGGTCGATCTGGAAACCGGGATGCGCGGCTATCTGCTGAGCGGCAATACCGCGTTCCTGCAGCCCTATGAGCGCGCCCTGCCCAATGTCGAGCCGCAACTGGATGAGTTGAAGAATCTGGTCAGCGACAGCGCCGTGCAGATCCGCCGACTGGAGCGGATCGAAGCGGTACACCGAGAGTGGCGCCAATACGCCAGCCAGGTGATCGAGGCGCGCCGCACCGGGGGGGATTTCCAGACCCCCCTGAGCGATGGCCAGGGCAAGAATCGCATCGACAGCATCCGCCGCGACTACACCGACTTCATCGCCTACGAAGAGCAGATGCGCGCCGAGCGTACCGCGACGGCCAGCCGCATGACGGTGGTGTTCGTGGCGGCCTTCCTCGTCGTCAGCCTGCTGCTGTCGGGCATCATGGCCTTCTTTGGTCGCCGCGAACTCATGCGGCTTTCCGCGACCTACACCCGGCTGCTCGATCAACAGGCCGAGCACACCGATAATCTTGAGCGACAGAGCTGGTTCCGCTCCGGCCAGAATCAGCTGTCGGAAGCGGTCATCGGTCAGGCGACGCTGGCGCCGCTGGGGCAAAGCATCCTGCAATTCCTGGCGCGCTATCTCGGTGCCGCGGCCGGTGCCCTCTATGTACGGCTCGACGACGGCAGCCTGGAGCGCGTCGCCGACTACGCCCTCGACGACGAGAGTCGTCGCCGGCGCCAGCGCCTTTCTCCGGGCGAGGGTCTGGCCGGGCAAGCCGTGCTGGACGGTCGCCTAATGGCGCTCGACCAGTTGCCCCTCGACTACCTCAAGGTCAATTCGGCGCTGGGCGAGCGCCAGGCCAGCGCGGCGCTCATCGTGCCCATCGAGAACGATGGCCGGGTGAATGGTGTGGTCGAACTGGGCTTCCTGCGCGCCCTGCGTCCGCAGGACGAAGAATTGCTGACCCTGATCGCCGACTCCATCGGTTCCTCGGTGGAAGCCGCGCGCTATCGCCAGCGGCTGCAGCAGGTGCTGGCGGAAACCCAGCAACTCAACGAAGAGCTCCAGGTACAGCAGGAAGAGCTGCGCACCGCCAACGAAGAGCTGGAAGAACAGTCCCAGGCGCTCAAGGAATCCCAGGTTCATCTGGAGCAGCAGCAGGCCGAACTTGAGCAGACCAACGAGCAACTCTCCGAGCAGGCCCAGGAACTGCTGCAGCAGCGCGACGTGCTGGACGACCGCAACAATCGCCTCAACGAAGCCCAGCAACTGCTGGAAGACCGGGCGCGCGAGCTGGAACGCGCCAGCCAGTACAAGTCCGAATTCCTGGCGAACATGTCCCACGAATTGCGTACGCCGCTGAACAGCTCGCTGATCCTGTCCAAGCTGCTGGCGGACAACCCGGTGGGCAACCTGAGTGCCGAGCAGGTGCGCTACGCCGAATCCATCTATTCGGCGGGCAACGACCTGCTCACCCTGATCAACGACATCCTCGACATCTCCAAGGTCGAGGCCGGCATGCTGGAGATCCGCCCGGAGCAGATGTCCGTGCGCCGCCTGGTGGAAGCCCTGAAGACCGCCTTCGAGCCGGTGGCCCAGAACAAGGGCGTCGCCTTCGTGGTGGAGCTGGACGAGCGGATGCCGTCGACCTTCTTCAGCGATCGCCAGCGGGTCGAGCAGATCCTCAAGAACCTGCTGTCCAACGCCTTCAAGTTCACCGAGCACGGCCAGGTGACCCTGCGCCTGTCGCTGGAAGACGGCCAGCCCAGCTTCGCCGTGAGCGATACCGGCATCGGCATCGCCGCCGAGCAGCAGGAGCTGATCTTCGAGGCCTTCCGCCAGGCGGACGGCGCCATTACCCGTCGCTACGGCGGCACCGGCCTGGGGCTGTCGATCTCCCGCGACCTGGCGCTGCTGCTGGGTGGCGCCCTGGGCGTCACCAGCCAGCCGGGCGAGGGCAGTACCTTCACCCTGCGCCTGCCGCTGGAGTATCAGGAAGCCGCCGCGCCCGGTCTGCCGGTGACGCCGGTCATGGCCCCGGCGCAGGCCACCATGCCGGTTGCAGCACCTGCGCCTCTCGCCACCCTGGCCGCTACCCCGCGTCCGCCCGCAGCGCCGCCGGTCACCGAGGCAGCGGCGCCTGTGGCAGCTGCCTTCGCTGACGACCGGGACAGCTGGCCCTATCCGGATCGTCGAGTGCTGGTGATCGAGGACGAGGTGCCCTTCGCGCAGATCCTCTTCGATCTGGCCCACGAGCTGAAGTACAGCTGCCTGATCGCCCATCGCGCCGAGGAAGGCTTCGCCGCGGCGCTGGAGTACCGCCCCGACGCCATCCTGCTGGACATGGGACTGCCGGATCATTCCGGCCTCACGGTGCTGGAGCGCCTCAAGGAAAATCCCCTGACCCGGCACATCCCGGTGCACGTGGTCTCAGCCTCGGATCGCATCGAGACGGCCATGCACATGGGCGCGGTCGGCTACGCCATCAAGCCCACCACTCGCGACGAATTGCGTGAGGCCTTCACCCGGCTGGAAGCCAAGTTCGCCGCCGGCATCAAGCGGGTGCTGCTGGTGGAAGACGATGCCCTGCAGCGCGACAGCATCGCCAAGCTGATCGGCGACGTGGATGTGGAGATCACCGCCGTGGAGATGGGCAGCCAGGCCCTGGAACTGCTGCGCGACGAGGTCTACGACTGCATGGTCATCGACCTCAAGCTGCCCGACATGGAAGGGGGTGAGCTGCTGCAGCGCATGGCCAGCGAAGACATCTGCTCCTTCCCACCGGTGATCGTCTACACCGGTCGCAGCCTGACCCGCGACGAAGAAGCGGCGCTGCTCAAGTATTCGCGTTCCATCATCATCAAGGGTGCGCGCTCGCCGGAGCGACTGCTCGACGAGGTGACCCTGTTCCTGCACAAGATCGAGGCCGACATGCCGCTCGATCGCCAGCGCATGCTGGAAAGCGCCCGCAGCCGCGAAAAGGCCTTCGATGGCCGCACCCTGCTGCTGGTGGATGACGACGTTCGCAACATCTTCGCCCTCACCAGTGCCCTGGAGCAGAAGGGCGCCAAGGTGGAGATCGCCCGCAACGGCCTGGAAGCGCTGGAGAAGCTCGACAACAGCGACACCATCGACCTGGTGCTGATGGACATCATGATGCCGATGATGGACGGCTACGAAGCCATGCGCGAGATCCGCAAGCGGCCGCACATGAAGAAGCTGCCGATCATCGCCATCACCGCCAAGGCCATGAAGGATGACCAGGAGCGCTGCCTCGCCGCCGGTGCCAGCGACTACCTGGCCAAGCCCATCGATCTGGACCGGCTGTTCTCGCTGATCCGTGTCTGGATGCCGTCGCTGGAGCGGCTGTAGGTCATGAGCGAACGGCTGCAGGACATCGAGCTGAGGTTGCTGCTGGAAGGCATCTTCCTGAGATACAGCCACGACTTCCGCAATTACTCCAAGGCCTCGCTCAAGCGGCGGGTGCTGCAGGCGCTGACGCGCTTCGACTGCCCGAGCATCTCTATGCTGCAGGAGCGGGTCCTGCGTGATCCGGCGCTGTTCGCCGAGCTGCTGCAATTCATCACCATCCCGGTGAGCGAGATGTTTCGCGATCCAGGCTACTTCCTCGCCCTGCGCCAGCAGGTGGTGCCGGTCTTGCGTACCTATCCCTCGCTCAAGGTATGGATCGCCGGCTGCAGCACCGGCGAGGAAGTCTTCTCCATGGCCATCCTGTTCCAAGAGGAAGGGCTGCTCGACCGTACGCTCTTCTATGCCACCGACATCAATCCGCGCTCCATGGAAAAGGCCCGCCAGGGCATCTTTCCGCTGGAGCGGATGCGCGCCTACACCGCCAGCTACCAGAAGGCCGGCGGCACCCGAGCGTTTTCCGACTATTACACCGCGGCCTACGACGGCGCCCTGTTCGACAAGTCGCTGATCGCCAACGTGACCTTCGCCGACCACAGCCTGGCCACCGACAGCGTCTTTTCCGAGACGCAGCTGGTCTCCTGCCGCAACGTGCTCATCTACTTCAACAAGAATCTGCAGAATCGGGCGCTCGGCCTGTTTCACGAGTCCCTGAGCCACCGCGGCTTTCTCGGCCTGGGCAGCAAGGAGTCGCTGGACTTCTCCGCCTACGCCAGACACTTCGAGCCGGTGGTGAAGCAGGAACGGCTGTTCCGCAGGCTCTAGCATGTTCCCGCCCCTGAAGCCGTTGCGCCTCATCGTCATCGGAGCCTCTGCCGGCGGGCTGCAGGTGCTGCTGCGCCTGCTTTCGACCCTGCCGGCCAGTTTTCGCCTGCCGCTGGCGGTGGTGCTCCATCTGCCGGACGATCGCAATTCGCGCCTGGCCGAGCTGTTTCAGCAGCGACTGGCCTTGCGGGTACGCGAAGCCGAGGACAAGGACGCTATACTGCCGGGCAGCCTGTATTTCGCGCCGCCGGGTTATCACCTGCTGGTGGAGGACGACTTCACCCTGTCGCTGTCACGCGACGAGCCGGTGCAGTTTTCCCGGCCGTCCATCGATGTCTTGTTCGAAAGCGCGGCCGATGCCCTGGGCGAGCAGGTCTGCGGCATCCTGCTCACCGGCGCCAACCAAGACGGCGCCAGCGGCCTGCACGCCCTGGCTCAGAATGGAGCGGTCACCGTCGTCCAGTCGCCGCAGTCGGCCGAGGTTCCGACCATGCCCGAGGCGGCGCTGAAGAGATTCCACCCGGATTTCGTGCTGGATGTGCCGGGCATCCATCTATTGCTCATCGAGCTGGAACGCGACCATGGCTGAAGTACCCGTCGAACAGGCGAAGCTCCTGCTCGTAGACGACCTGCCGGAAAATCTCCTGGCACTGGAAGCCCTGCTGCGCAGCGAGGCGCTGGAGATCTTCCAGGCCAGCTCCGCCGAGGCCGCGCTGGAGCTCCTGCTGATGCACGAATTCGCCCTGGCGATCCTCGATGTGCAGATGCCGGGCATGAACGGCTTCGAACTGGCGGAGATGATGCGCGGCCTGGAAAAGACCCGGCACATCCCCATCGTCTTCGTCAGCGCCGCCGGCCGCGACCTCAACTACGCCTTCAAGGGCTACGAGAGCGGTGCGGTGGACTTCCTGCACAAGCCCCTCGATGTCCATGCGGTCAAGAGCAAGACCCGGGTCTTCGTCGATCTCTACTGGCACCGCAAGCGCCTGGCCGAGCAACTGGTGGCCCTGGAGCAGAGTCGCCAGGAGCAGGAGATCCTGCTCGGCGAATTGCGCCAGACCCAGGTCGAGCTGCAGCAGGCGGTCCGCACCCGCGACGACTTCATGTCCATGGTCTCCCATGAACTCAAGACGCCGCTCAACACCCTGATGCTCGAAGCCCAGCTGCGCCGCATGTACCTGGACAAGGGCAAGCTGGAGGCCTTCACCCCCGACAAGCTGGCCGGCATGGCCGAGCGTGACGAGCGGCAGATCCAGCGCCTGGTGCACCTGATCGACGACATGCTCGACATCTCGCGGATCCGCACCGGCAAGCTGTCCATCCGCCCCTCGCAGTGCGACCTCGCCGCCCTGGTCAACACGGTGGTCGACAGCTTCGCCTCGCAATTCGCCGCCGCCGGTTGCCCGGTGGAGCTGCACGCGGAAGGCCCGGCGCCCGGCTACTGGGATGAATTCCGCATCGAGCAGGTGATCACCAACCTGCTGACCAACGCCATGAGATACGGCGCCGGGCGTCCGGTGGAGATTTCCCTGCGCAGCGATGGCGCCGACGTGGAGTTGAGCGTCAAGGACCATGGCATCGGCATCCCGGTGGAGCACCAGGCGCTGATCTTCCGCCAGTTCGAGCGCGCAAGCGGCACCGAGAATATCGCCGGCTTGGGCCTGGGCCTCTATATCGCCGACCAGATCGTCAAGGCGCACCATGGCAGCCTGCACGTGGAAAGCATCGCCGGGCAGGGCGCGACCTTCCGCCTGCGGCTGCCCTGCCTGCCGACCTAGGCAGCATTGACAGGACCCCAGGCGCCCGCGAGAATCGCGAAAAGAGGTGGGATGTCGTACCTCTTGCCAGATAACTCCATAAGAAGGCGCCCGCTCATGTCCGAAGTCTCCTCGTCACCTTTTCATCGTCTGCTGCTGACCGGCGCTGCCGGCGGCCTGGGCAAGGAGCTGCGCCAGCGGCTCAAGCCCCATGCCGAGATCCTGCGGCTGTCCGACATCGCGCCGATGGATGCGGCCCAGGGACCAGCGGAAGAGGTGGTGACCTGCGACCTGGCGGACAAGGCTGGCGTCCATGACCTGGTGGAAGGCGTCGATGCCATCCTGCATTTCGGCGGCATCTCCACCGAGCACGCCTTCGAGCCCATCCTCGAAGCCAATATCCGCGGCACCTTCAATCTCTATGAGGCCGCGCGGCGCCATGGGGTGAGGCGCATCGTCTTCGCCAGCTCCAACCATGTCATCGGCTTCTATCGCCAGGACCAGCGCATCGACGCCAACGTGCCCCAGCGTCCGGACAGCTACTACGGCCTGTCCAAGGCCTTCGGCGAAGACCTGGCGACCTTCTATTTCGATCGCTATGGCATCGAGACGGTGAGCATCCGCATCGGCTCCTCCTTCCCCGAGGCGCAGAATCGCCGCATGCTCGCCACCTGGCTGAGCTACGAAGACCTGACCGATCTCATCCTGCGCAGCCTGACCACCCCCGACGTCGGCCACACCATAGTCTATGGCGCCTCCGACAACCGCGACAGCTGGTGGGACAACCGCCTGGCCGCGCACCTGGGCTTCCAGCCCAAGGACAACTCCGAGCAATTCCGCGCCAAGGTCGAGGCCCAGCCCATGCCGGCGGCCGACGATCCGTCGATGGTCTACCAGGGTGGTGCCTTCGTCGCCACCGGTCCCTTCGACGACTGAGGAGGGCCGCCATGACTGCCGAATTGCTCGTCGATGCCCGTAACACCACTGGCGAATGCCCGGTCTGGCACGTCGCTGAACAGGCGCTTTACTGGGTCGATATCCCGGCCAGACGGCTGCACCGCTGGACCCCGACGGGTGCGCTGGACAGCTGGAGCGCGCCGGAAATGCTCGCCTGTATCGCTGCGCGCGAGGGCGGCGGCTGGCTCGCCGGCCTGGAAAGCGGCCTCTTCGCCCTACAGGCCGAAGTTTCCGGCCAACTCAGCGGCGAGCGCCTGGTCACCCTCGACCATGCCCAGCCGGCGATGCGATGCAACGACGGTCGCTGCGATCGCCAGGGCCGCTTTCTGGTGGGCACCATGGTGCAGGACATGGCGCAGGGCGCCCCGGCTGGGCGCCTCTACAGCCATACGGCCGGCGACGGCGCCCGGCTGCTGCTGGGCGACCTCATCGTGCCCAACGGCCTGGCCCTGAGCCCCGATGGTCGCACCCTCTATCTGTCCGACTCCCATCCCAGCCGCCAGCTGATCTGGGCGTTCGACTACGATCCCGACTCGGGCACACCCAGCAACCAGCGGCTGTTCGTCGACATGAACGCCCATCCCGGCCGGCCCGACGGCGCCGCGGTGGATGTCGACGGCTGCTACTGGATCTGCGGCAACGATGCCGGCCTGATACATCGCTTCACGCCCGACGGCCGCCTCGATCGCTCCCTGGCCGTGCCCGTCAGGAAGCCGGCCATGTGCGCCTTTGGCGGACGCAACCTGGACACCCTGTTCGTGACCTCCATCCGTCCGGGTGGCGATCTGAGCGATCAGCCGCTGGCGGGTGGTCTGTTCGCCCTGGACCCCGGCGTGCAGGGGTTGCCGGAGCCTGCCTTCGCCGGCTGAAGCGGTCCCGGTTTAAGACACGGCAGGACGTTCGGACTGCGGCGTCCTGAGCGGTGCATGGCAACCTTGGGAAATCGGTTGTCATGCTTTTGTCATGAACATCGGCAGGGCTCACGCCCAGGCGGCTTATAATCAGATCTTATCCGCCGTAAACCGCCGCCATGACCTCTTCAACCGCAAGCCGCCCCACTGCCCGTTACTACGGCCTGGAATGGCTGAGATTCCTCATGGCGCTGTACATGGTCGTCTACCACCTGGGCGGGCTCTACAGCGATCTGCCGGATGCCTTCCGCCGCCTGGCCGGCATGGGCTTCTTCGCCACCAGCACCTTCTTCCTGCTCTCCGGTTTCCTGCTGGCCCACGTCAGCCTGGATCGCCAGGGCGCGCTCAAGGGCAGTTCCCGTGGCTTCGTCCTGCGGCGGCTGTGCAACCTCTATCCCATCCACCTGCTGACCCTGCTGGTCGCGCTAGGGCTGTCCTACTGGCTGTCCCAGGATTCCTGGCTGGAACACGGGGTGCCGGTCTACTACAACCAGCACCCCTATCTGCAGCTGGAGGAGGGCAGCACGCTGGACGAGATGCTGCCGCTGTCCTGGCTGGCCGCCACTACCCACGTGCTCCTGCAACTGCTCCTGCTGCAATCCTGGGAACCGCGCTTTCTCTGGCTCAACGGCGCCGCCTGGTCGATCTCGGCGCTGCTGTTCTTCTACCTGCTGTTTCCGCTGCTCGGCCCGCGACTGATGCGCCTGCGGCGCTGGGCCCTGGCTGCCGTCGTGCTCTGGGGGCTCTATCTGCTCGGCCCGCTGGTGGCCACCTGGGCTCAGGCCTTCGATACCGTCACCGTGGGCGTCATCCACCGCAATCCGCTGATCCGCCTGCCGGAATTCCTGCTCGGCATCCTGCTCTATCGCGCCGTGCAGGAGCCCTGGGTGGCCGAGACGACCCAGCGCCTGCGCGTGCCGCTGCTGCTGTTCGGCCTGACCGGCCTGTGGCTGGGCGCCCTGCTGCTGGAAGGCGATGGCCGCCGCTGGTTCTACCTGGTGCACAATGGCCTGCTAACGCCCTTCCAGGCCGCGGTGCTGCTGGCCTGCGCCACCTTCGGCGAACCCGGTCGCGCCGGCGTGCGCCGCCTGGCCCAGCGCCTCGGCGAGGCCTCGCTGTGCATCTTCGCCGTCCACACCCCACTGATCGGCGTGCTCGAACCCTGGACCCGCACCCTGCTGGGCTGGATGCACCTGGCCGGCGACAGCCTCGAAGACCTGGCCGAAGACGTTGGCGAGGTGCTGGCGCTGCCTATCCCTATTCCCGGCTGGATGCTGCCGCTGCACCTGGTGCTCATCGTCCTGCTCGGCCTGGCCATGCAGCGCTGGGTGGCCGGTCCGCTGCGCCGCTGGCTGCAGGCACGATTGCCCCAGTCTTAAGAAGGCCTTAAGTCGACTGGGCTAGCCTCGCCGCAGGAATCCGCAGCGGAGCTGAGTCTTGTCCAGCGAATACGAAGTCCATGGCCCCCACGACCACGAGGTGGAACACGCCGCCCACGGCGCCCATCGCCGTGACAGCCTCACCGGCCGCATCGCCGTCACCACCGCCATCCTGGCGACGCTAGGCGCCCTCTGCGCCTACCAGGGCGGCAACGCCGAGAGCCTGGCGCTCTACTACAAGAACGAAGAAGCCATCGCCAAGACCGAAGCCGCCAACCAGTGGGGCTACTACCAGGCCAAGGGCGAAAAGCAGAATCTTGCCGACCTGGGCGCTGCCCTCGCGACCAACCCCGACACCGCCCAGCGCTTCACCCAGGACAGCCAGCGCTATGCCCAGCAAAAAGCCGAGATCCGCACCAAGGCCGAAGCCTTGGAGGAAAAGGTCATGGCCAACGAAGCCCTGAGCGAAACCCAACTCCACCGCCACCACCGCTGGGCCCAGGCCACCATGCTGATGCAGGTCGCCATCTCCCTGGCCGCCATCACCCTGCTGACGCGGAGGCGCTGGCTGCAGGCCGCGGTCTATGGGGTGGCAGGGGGAGGAGTGGTGGTTGGGATACTGGCGCTTTTGCACGTCTGAGTGCCAAAAGCGTGAAGAGCGATTTGCAGACACAAAAAAGCCGCGCAACGCGCGGCTCCTGAAAGATGGTGGGCCCACACGGACTTGAACCGTGGACCAAAGGATTATGAGTCCTCTGCTCTAACCAACTGAGCTATAGGCCCTATAGCGCGGTGGAGTATACCGGGGGTGGCGGGGATCGCCAAACCCTTGTCGGGCATAAAAAAACCGGAGCCTGGGCTCCGGTTTTCTGGTGCAGCGGCTACGTCTTACTCGTCGAGGAAGGAGCGCAGGTGCTCGCTGCGGGACGGGTGGCGCAGCTTGCGCAGGGCCTTGGCTTCGATCTGGCGGATACGCTCGCGGGTGACGTCGAACTGCTTGCCCACTTCCTCGAGGGTGTGGTCGGTGTTCATGTCGATGCCGAAACGCATGCGCAGGACCTTGGCTTCACGGGCGGTGAGGCCGGAGAGCACGTCGCGGGTGGCTTCCTTGAGGCTTTCGCTGGTAGCCACTTCGATCGGGGACTGCATGGAGCTGTCCTCGATGAAATCGCCCAGGTGCGAATCCTCGTCGTCGCCGATAGGCGTCTCCATGGAGATCGGCTCCTTGGCGATCTTGAGCACCTTGCGGATCTTGTCCTCGGGCATCTCCATGCGCTCGCCCAGCTCTTCCGGGGTCGGCTCGCGCCCCATCTCCTGCAGCATCTGGCGGGAGATCCGGTTCAGCTTGTTGATCGTCTCGATCATGTGCACCGGAATCCGGATGGTGCGCGCCTGGTCGGCGATGGAGCGGGTGATGGCCTGGCGAATCCACCAGGTGGCATAGGTGGAGAACTTGTAGCCACGGCGGTATTCGAACTTGTCCACCGCCTTCATCAGGCCGATGTTGCCTTCCTGGATCAGATCGAGGAATTGCAGACCACGGTTGGTGTACTTCTTGGCGATGGAGATCACCAGGCGCAGGTTCGCCTCGACCATTTCCTTCTTGGCGCGGCGGGCCTTAGCCTCGCCGATGGACATGGCGCGGTTGATGTCCTTGATCTGCGAGACTTTCAGCTCGTAGTCACGCTCCAGCTCGGCCAGCTGGGCCTGCTTGGCCTTGATGTCGGCCTGGAAACGCTCGAGACCTTCGGCGTACTTGGGCTTGCCCTTGAGCAGGCCGGCGGTCCATTCGGTGTTGGTCTCGTTGCCGGGGAAGTGGCGCAGGAAATCGGCGCGCGGCATGCGCGCATCGCGCACGGCGAGCTGCATGATGGCGCGCTCGAGGCCACGCACCCGCTCCAGGGATTCGCGCACGCGGATCACCAGGGCTTCGTACTGCTTGGGCACCAGCTTGATCGGCGAGAACAGCAGAGCCAGGGCGACGAATTCTTCCACAGCGTGGTCGTTGTCGCGGCCGTGCTTCTTCAGCACCTTCTTGGTCTTTTCCAGCTGCTCGGCGACTGCGCCGAAGCGCAGGCGAGCCTCTTCCGGATCCGGACCGCCGTCGCCTTCTTCCTCGTCGGCGTCGTCGCTCTCTTCCTCGTCGTCCTTCTCGTCGTCCACGGCCTTGGCATCGGTGGCCTTGTTCGGGACGGGCAGGACCTCGCTCTCGTTCGGCAGGCTGCCGTCGTCGGGATCGATGTAGCCGGCGAGGACGTCGGACAGGCGACCGCCTTCGGTGGTGACGCGGGTGTATTCGCTGAGGATGTAGTCGACGGTGCCCGGGAACTGGGCGATGGCGCCCATGACTTCGCGGATGCCTTCCTCGATGCGCTTGGCGATCTCGATCTCGCCTTCGCGAGTCAGCAGTTCCACGGTACCCATTTCACGCATGTACATGCGCACCGGGTCGGTGGTGCGGCCGACATCGCTTTCCACCGCGGCCAGGGCGGCGGCGGCTTCTTCGGCGGCGGCTTCGTCGGTATCGGTTTCCGCCAGCAGCAGGGCATCAGCGTCCGGCGCGGTCTCGAATACGTTGATCCCCATGTCATTGATCATGCGGATGATGTCTTCCACCTGTTCCGGATCTGAAATATCCTCCGGTAGGTGGTCATTGACCTCCGCGTAAGTCAGGTAACCCTGCTCACGACCGCGGGCGATCAATTCTTTCAGACGGGATTGCTGTTGCGCTTTTCCGGACATAGGTACCCTTCCACTGAAGGCTTAGGCGGGCAAAAATAGCTGAACATTATAGCCGGTTAGACGGTGGTCGTGCCAGTTAGGTCACGGACCCCGCCGGACGGCTGAGGAGTTCGCGTAGGCGGTCCTTGTCTTCGGAGCTCAGCTCGCTCTGTCGCGCCTTGCGTAGGAGTTGCTCCAGCGAGCGATCACGCTGGCTGGCGGCTAACCTCGTTATGGTGTCGAAAAACTGTTGTTCAAGGTTGTCGCCGGCAATCAGCCACTCTTTTTCCGCCAGGGCGCGCAGCAGTCGGCCCTGTTCGGTGCCGTGCCAGCGGGCGATGAGCGCCAGGGTGCTCTGTCCCGGCTTCTTCTGCAGCGCCTCGACCAGGGCGACCAGCAGCTGGGCGTACTGATCGCTTTCCTCGGCCAGGTCGCGGGCGTCCTGCACCGCCTGGGCCAGCGTCGGATGATGCAGCAGGCTGCGTAGCGCGGCCAGCACCGGGGTCTCCACCTTGACCGGTGGCTGGCGCGGGATGCGCTCGCCGCCGCCCTTGCCGTTGAAATCCTTTTTCCAGCCCTTGCCGTCGCGCCCGCCCTTGCCCTCGCGGCGTGGCGTCCACTGCTGCTGCGCCGGCGCTTCCTCGGCATGGGCGTAGGCGTAGTCGCCATAGTCCACGGGTGGCGCATCCTGCGCCGGTGCGGACGGTGCCAGCTGGCTCAGGGCGTCGTTGCCGAGACCGGTAAGTTCGCTCAGGCGCTGGCGCATCAGCAGGCGCAGGTTGTTGCCGGGAATCTTCTCGATCAGCGGCGCCGCCAGGGTGGCCAGGTGCGCCTTGCCCTCCAGGGTGGCCGGGTCCGCTTCGATCATCAGTTGCTGGAAGAAATACTCGGCCAGCGGCTGGGCCTGCTGGACGAAGCGCGCCTGGAAGGCATCCGCCCCCTCGGCGCGCACCAGGGTGTCGGGGTCCTCGCCTTCGGGCAGGAACAGGAAGCGCACCCGGAAGCCGTCCTTGAGCACCGGCAGGGCCGACTCCAGGGCGCGCCAGGCGGCGCTGCGGCCGGCCTGGTCGCCGTCGAAGCAGAACAGGATGCTCGGCACGATGCGAAACAGCCGCTTGATGTGCTCTTCGCTGGTGGCGGTGCCCAGGGTGGCCACGGCATTGCGGATGCCCTGCTGGGCCAGGGCGATGACATCCATGTAGCCTTCCACGACGAGGATCTCGTCCAGGTCGCGGTTGTGCTTGCGTGCCTCGAACAGGCCGTAGAGTTCCTGGCCCTTGTGGAACACCGGGGTTTCCGGCGAGTTGAGGTACTTCGGCTTGTCGTCGCCCAGCACCCGACCACCAAAGGCGATCACCCGGCCCCGGCTGTCGCGGATCGGGAAGATGACCCGGTCGCGAAAGCGATCGTAGCGCTTGCCGCTCTCGGCGTTCTCCACCAGCAGGCCGGCATCGAGCATGGCCTTCTGCTGCAGGTCGTCGCCACCCAGGTGCTTGCCCAGGTTGTCCCAGCCTGGCGGGGCGAAGCCCAGGCCGAAGTCCCGGGCGATCTCGCCGGTGAGGCCGCGCTTCTTCAGGTAGTCCACCGCCGCCTGGCGCTTGGGATGGTTGCGCAGCGCCAGGCGATAGAATTCGGCGGCCGCGGCCAGCAGTGGATAGAGCGGCGAGTCGGTGGGTTGCCGCGGTTTGCGCCGCCCGCCGCTCTCTTCGCGCGGCACGTCCACGCCGGCCTTCTTGGCCAGCTCCTCGACCGCCTCGGGAAATTCGAGGTTGTCGTGGTCCATGATGAAACCCAGGGCGTTGCCGCCGGCGCCGCAGCCGAAGCAGTAGTAGAACTGCTTGTCGGGGCTGACGCTGAAGGAGGGCGTCTTCTCGTTATGGAAGGGGCAACAGGCCATCCAGTTCTTGCCGGCCTTCTTGAGCTTCACCCGTGCGCCCACCACTTCGACGATGTCGGTGCGGTTGAGCAGGTCGTCGATGAAGCCTTGCGGGATGAGTCCGGCCATGGTCAGCGTCTGGATAGAGGAGCGAAGAGCGGAGGGTGAGGCAGGCCAGATGGCCAGGAGGAGAGTCTAGCGCCAGCGGGCGCCAGGACGAAGCGGGAAGGCCAGAAACAGACAACCCGACCAGAGGTCGGGTTGTTTGATGACGCCAGAAAAGCGCTGTAACTCAGTACAGGCGCTCGCGACGGCGCTGCTCGCGCTGTACTTTCTTGGCGTGGCGCTTGACCGCGGCGGCAGCTTTACGCTTGCGCTCGGCGGTGGGCTTTTCGTAGAACTCGCGGCTACGAACTTCGGCCAGTACACCGGCCTTCTCGCAGGAACGCTTGAAACGACGCAGCGCTACGTCGAAGGGTTCGTTTTCTTTGACTTTGACGTTGGGCATCCAGGTCGTACCTTCAAATTTACCGAGGTTTAATCCAACGCTAGCGGCAAAAGGGCACGGGAAGCGTCGGTTTTTAAGGGTTGCGGATAGTAACGCTTCAACTGCCCCGCTGCCAACCCCCGGCGGACGAAAAGCGCTGGCCGGTACCGGAAGCGGCGCTTATCATGCGCAGCCTGACATTCTATACCCTCGAAGGCTTATCTCCATGCGTGTTCTGGGACTGGAAACGTCCTGCGATGAAACCGGCGTCGCCCTCTACGACAGCGAGCGCGGCCTGCTGGCCGATGCGCTGTTCAGCCAGATCGATCTGCATCGCGTCTACGGTGGCGTGGTACCGGAGCTGGCCTCGCGCGATCACGTCAAGCGCATGCTGCCGCTGATCCGCGAAGTGCTGGAAGAGGCGGGCAGCCGTCCCGCGGACGTGGACGCCATCGCCTATACCGCCGGCCCCGGCCTGGTCGGCGCCCTGCTGGTGGGTGCGGCCTGCGCCCAGGCGCTGGCGCTGGCCTGGGACGTGCCTGCCCTGGGCGTCCACCATATGGAAGGTCATCTGCTGGCGCCCATGCTCGAAGAGCAGCCGCCGCAATTTCCCTTCGTCGCCCTGCTGGTGTCCGGTGGCCATACCCAGCTGGTGCGGGTCGATGGCATCGGCCGCTACAGCGTGCTGGGCGAGTCCCTGGACGATGCCGCTGGCGAGGCCTTCGACAAGACCGCCAAGCTGCTGGGCCTGAGCTATCCCGGTGGACCGGAGATCGCCCGTCTGGCTGAGCGTGGCGTCGTGGGGCGGTTCGTCTTTCCGCGGCCCATGACCGATCGGCCTGGTCTGGACTTCAGCTTCAGCGGCCTCAAGACCTTTACCCTCACCACCTGGCAGCGCTGCCGGGCGGCCGGTGACGACAGCGAGCAGACCCGGTGCGACATCGCCCTGGCCTTCCAGACGGCGGTGGTCGAGACCCTGGCGATCAAGTGCAAGCGCGCGCTGAAGCAGACCGGGCTCAAGTCGCTGGTGATCGCCGGTGGCGTCAGTGCCAACCGGGCGCTGCGGCAGAACCTGGAGCAGATGCTCGGCGAGCTGGGCGGCCAGGTCTTCTATGCGCGGCCGCGCTTCTGCACCGACAACGGCGCCATGATCGCCTACGCCGGTTGCCAGCGCCTGCTGGCCGGCCAGCAGGAGGGTCCGGCCATCGCCGTCAAGGCACGCTGGCCCATGGAGCAGCTGGCGGCGCTCTGAGACGGGCGGAGGGCGTCGCCGGGTAATCCCCGGGCGGCGCCAGGGTCAAAAATGACGCTCGGTGCCCTGGCGCAGGGCGCGCAGATTGTGTCGGTGGCGAATCAGGATGAGCAGGGCGAGCAGCAGCATGGGCGCCAGCAGATCCGCACGTTGCCAGGCGAACAGCGGCAGGATGCCGAGCACGGCGACCAGCGATGCCAGGGAGGCGATCCTCAGGCTGGCGAACACCGCAGCCCAGAGCACCAGCCCCAGCAGGGCCGCCGGCGGATAGAGGCCGAGCAGCAGCCCGGCCGCCGTGGCGACGCCCTTGCCACCGCGGAAATGGAAGTACAGCGGATAGAGATGGCCGACCACGGCGGCCAGCCCGATCCAGGCCTGCTGCCGGGGTGACAGTCCCAGCTGCTGGGCGATGAGCACGGGAATCAGACTCTTGCTCAGGTCTCCGGCCAGGGTCAGCAGCGCCAGCTTGCGCCCGGCCAGGCGCAGCATGTTGCTGGCACCGGGATTGCCGGAGCCGTCGTGACGCGGGTCGCGGGTGCCGAACAGGCGACTGAGCAGCACGGCGAAGGACAGCGAGCCCAGCAGATAGGCCAGCAGGAGCAGCAGCCAGAACATGGTAGGGTTCCGCGCCAGGAGAAGGCTCGATTCTACCGACAGCCCGCCGCCCGACGATAGGCCGGCGGCGACGATCACACAGAGCACGGCAAAGGTGCGAGGCAAAGGCAGTGGACAAGGTTTTCATCGAGGGACTCGAGGTCGACACCGTGATAGGGGTGTATGACTGGGAGCGTGACATCCGCCAGTGCCTGCGCATCGATCTCACCATGGGCTGGGATATCCGCGCGGCGGCGGCGAACGACGAACTCGAACACACCCTGAACTATGCGGCGGTGGCCGAGCGCATCACCGTCTTTGCTCACGAGACCGCCTTCGAGCTGGTGGAGACCTTTGCCGAGCGCCTGGCCGCCCTGTTGCAGGCGGAATTCAAGCTGCCCTGGCTGCGCCTGCGCATCACCAAGCCCGGCGCGGTGCCGACCGCCCGCGGCGTGGGCGTGGAGATCGAGCGGGGGCAGGCGTGACCCGGGTCTATCTGGGGCTGGGCAGCAATATCCAGCGCGAGCAGCACCTGGGCATGGCCCTGGACGAGCTCGCGACGCTGCTGACCGCCATGCAGTGCTCGCCGGTGTTCGAGAGCGAAGCGGTGGGTATCCGCAGCGCGCCCTTCTTCAATCTGGTGGTGGCGGGTGACACGGCGCTCGACCCGGCGGCCCTGAGTCAGAGACTCAAGGCCATCGAAACCCGCAGCGGTCGCTATGCGCCGGATCGCCAGGGCCTGCCGCTGGACATCGACATCCTGTTGCATGGCGACCTGGCCGGCGAGTTCGCCGGCCTGACCCTGCCGCGCGCCGAGATCCTGCGCAACGCCTTCGTGCTCTGGCCGCTGGCCCTGCTGGCCGGCGAGCGGCGGCATCCGGACAACGGCCGCCGGCTCGATGAGCTGTGGCAAGAGATGCGCGGCCAGACTACCCAGGTGCTGCGGCCGGTGGCTTTCAGCTGGAAGGGGCTGGAGTTGACGCCCAACGCGTTGCTGAGCGCCGATCAGGTATAGCGCAGCGGTCGTTGGGCTTCGCTGCGCTCAACCCAACCTACGGGAACTGCCGTAGGTTGGGTTGAGACGGCTCCATCGTCGAAGCCCAACGGTGCTCCGTGGTTGGGGTGTTGGGCTCCGCTGTGCTCAACCCAACCTACGAAAGCTGGGCCAGGGCGTCGATGCGGGCCTGTTTGAGCGCCTCGCCCAGGGCCGCGCCCTTAAAGCCCTGGGCGACCAGGGGTTGGACCTCGACTCCACGCAACACCTCGGCCGCTTGACGCAGCAAGGCCAGCGGTGGCTCGCCTTCTTCGGTCCTCACCGCTGCCGCACAGGCGCAGGCCTGGAGGAATTCCTCGAAGCGCGCCGGGCGGCGCAGCACATCGAAACCCTGCAGCAGCTCGAACCAGGCCTCCGGCGTCAGCTGCCGGGCCCGCAGGGCCGTGGGCCAATGACGTGCCAGCAACAGTGCCAGCTCGGCGGGATCACGCGGGACCTTGAAGCGAGCGTTGATGGCCGCGTGCTTCTCTTCCGGTACGTCCAGCAACAGGCAGGCCCAGCGTACGTTCAGCGAGGCCTGGACCTCGGCGCTCTGGCGCAGGGTAGCAGAGACCCGGGCGCCCGGTTCCGGCTGCTCGCCGGCGAACCCGGCAGCCACCTCCGGCAGCAGCGCAGTCAGGGCGCCGCAGTCGTGCAGCACCCGGATGAAGACATCGGGCCGCTCTTCGAGCAGGGCGCGCGAAATTTCCTTCCACAACCGCTCGGCGGTCAGGGCATCCAGCTCGCCGCTGGCGACCATCTCCTGCATCAGCAGCAGCGTTTCGGGCGCCACCTGGAAACCCAGGCTGCAATAGCGGGCGGCGAAACGGGCGACGCGCAGCACGCGCAATGGATCTTCGGCGAAGGCAGGCGAGACGTGACGCAACAGGCGCGCCTGAAGATCCGCGCGCCCGCCATAGGGGTCGATGACCTGGCCATCGTCGTCTTCGGCCATGGCATTGACGGTCAGGTCGCGGCGGATCAGATCCTGTTCCAGGGTGACGTCAGGTGCGGCGTGGAAGGTGAAGCCACCATAGCCGCGCCCGCTCTTGCGTTCGGTGCGGGCGAGGGCGTATTCCTCGCCGGTCCGGGGATGCAGGAACACCGGGAAATCGGCGCCCACGGGACGATAACCCTGGGCGGCGAGGGCTTCGGCAGTGGCGCCCACCACGACCCAGTCGACTTCGGTCACCGGTCGGCCGAGCAGGCGATCGCGCACGGCGCCGCCCACCTTGTAGATTTGCATAGAAAAAGACCTCCTTGCGGAGGTCTAGGATAGCCCGAAAGCCTGACTCGGCTCAGATCGGCGAAGCCAGATCCAGACGCCGGTCATGGTCGCGGCTCTCGTGGCGGGGCGGAACCTGGAAGCTATGGGTGACATCTTCGCCCCTCATGCTTTCCAGGCGGATGTCGAACCCCCAGAGCCGGTGCAGGTGCTTGAGCACCTCGTCCGTGGAGTTGCCCAGCGGCTTGCGGTCATGCTGGAAGTGGCGAAGGGTGAGCGAACGATCGCCACGCCGGTCCACGTTCCAGATCTGCACATTGGGCTCGCGATTGCCCAGGTTGTACTGGGCGGCGAGTTGCTCGCGGATCAGACGATAGCCGCCGTCGTCGTGGATGGCCGCCACCTCCAGTTCGTCGCGCTGGTCGTCATCGAGGATGCTGAACAGCTTGAGGTCGCGGATCACCTTGGGCGAGAGGTACTGCAGGATGAAGCTTTCGTCCTTGAAGCTCTTCATGGCGAAGGTGACGGTGGCCAGCCAGTCGCTGCCGGCGATGTCGGGGAACCAGCGGCGGTCTTCCTCCGTGGGGTCCTCGCAGATGCGCCGGATGTCGCGGAACATGGCGAACCCCAGGGTGTAGGGGTTGATGCCACTGTAGTAGGGACTGTCGAAGCCCGGCTGGTAGATCACCCCGGCGTGGGATTGCAGGAATTCGAACATGAAGCCTTCGGTGACCAGGCCCTCGTCGTAGAGATCGTTGAGCAGGGTGTAGTGCCAGAAGGTGGCCCAGCCTTCGTTCATCACCTGGGTCTGGCGCTGGGGATAGAAGTACTGGGCGATCTTGCGCACGATGCGGATCACCTCGCGCTGCCAGGGCTCCAGCAGCGGCGCGTGCTTTTCCACGAAATAGAGGATGTTTTCCTGGGGTTCGCTGGGGAAGCGCGCCCCTTCGTCATGCGACTCCTTGCCGGCCATCTTGGGAATGGTCCGCCAGAGGTCGTTGACCTGCCGCTGCAACTGCTCTTCGCGCTCCTTCTGCCGCTGGCGTTCTTCGGCGGCGGAGATGGGGTAGGGCCGCTTGTAGCGATCCACCCCGTAGTTCATCAGCGCATGGCAGGAATCCAGCAGTTCTTCCACGGCATCGATGCCATGGCGTTCCTCGCACTGGGTGATGTACTGCTTGGCGAACACCAGGTAGTCGATGATGGAGCTGGCGTCGGTCCAGGTGCGGAACAGGTAGTTGCCCTTGAAGAAGCTGTTGTGACCATAACAGGCATGGGCGATCACCAGCGCCTGCATGGTCATGGTGTTCTCTTCCATGAGGTAGGCGATGCAGGGATCGGAATTGATCACGATCTCGTAGGCCAGGCCCATCTGGCCGCGGCTGTAGTGCTTCTCGGTGTGCAGGAAGTGCTTGCCGTAGGACCAGTGGTTGTAGCCGATGGGCATGCCGACGGAGGCATAGGCATCCATCATCTGCTCGGCGGTGATCACCTCGATCTGGTTGGGGTAGGTGTCCAGCGCATAGCGCTTGGCGATCCGGGCGATCTCCCGGTCGTAGGTCTGGATCAGCTCGAAGGTCCATTCCGAGCCGGTGGAGATGGGCTCACGTTTCATGACACGAGTCTCCGCTGGAACAGTTCGCGGAACACGGGATAGATATCCCCCGCCGAGACGATCTGCTGCTGCGAGAAGGAATCCGGGAAGGCGCCGCGAACGTTCTCGTATTCGTACCACAGCGCCTGGTGCTCGCGCGGGGTGATCTCCACATAGGTGTAGTACTGCATGAACGGCAGGATCTGCTTGGTCAGGATCTCCCGGCAGATGGGCGAGTCGTCGTTCCAGTTGTCGCCGTCGGAGGCTTGGGCGGCATAGAGATTCCACTCGTTGACCGGATAGCGCTCGGCCATGACCTCCTGCATCAGCTTGAGGGCGCTGGAGACGATGGTGCCGCCGGTTTCCCGGGAGTAGAAGAATTCCTCCTCATCCACTTCCTTGGCGCTGGTGTGGTGCCGGATGAACACCACCTCAATGCGTTCGTAGTTCCGCTTGAGAAACAGGTAGAGCAGGATGTAGAAGCGCTTGGCGATGTCCTTGGTGGCCTGGGTCATGGAGCCGGAGACGTCCATCAGGCAGAACATCACCGCTTTGGAGCTGGGGCTGGGCTGCTTGGACAGCAGGTTGTACTTGAGGTCGAAGGTGTCGAGGAAAGGCACCTTGTCGATGCGCGCGCGCAGCCGCTCGATCTCGGCCTCCAGCGCCTGGATGTCGCCCAGGTTGTCGGGTTCCTCCACCCGCAGCCGCGCCAGCTCCGCCCTGGCTTCGCGCAGCTTGTTGCGACTGCCGCCGGAGAGGGCGATGCGCCGCGCATGGGAGGCGCGCAGGGTGCGGATGATGTTGATGCGTGCAGGATTGCCCTCGTTGCTGATGCCCGCGCGGACCGTCTTGAAGGTGTCGGTGCCGGTCAGCTGCTTCTTGACCAGATTGGGCAGTTCAAGGTCCTCGAACATGAAGTCGAGGAATTCATCCTGGGTGATCTGGAAGGCGAATTCGTCCATGCCTTCGCCACTGTTGCTGGCCTTGCCCTGGCCCTGACCGCCGCCGCCGCCCTGGGGGCGCGGGATGCGTTCGCCGCTGACGAATTCCTTGTTGCCCGGGTGGACGATGGTCTGGCGGCCGCCCTTGCCCTGATAGAGGGCGGGTTCGTCGATATCGCGGGCAGGAATGCTGATCTGCTCGCCGTGTTCCATGTCGGTGATGGAGCGCCGGCTCACGGCTTCCTCGACCGCCTTCTTGATGTGCTCACGATAACGCCGCAGGAAACGCGTGCGGTTCACCGTGCTTTTGTTCTTGCCGTTTAGACGCCGGTCGATGACATAGCTCATACAGGCCCTCCGGGCTATTGCAGGACACCACGACGACGCGGCTGGCGCGTCGTCGCGGGCTCAGCCTCAGGCTGCCTTACTGCGACTTGCGTACCCGTGAATACCACTCGGACAACAGTCGTACCTGCTTCTCGGTGTACCCGCGCTCTACCATGCGGGTCACGAAGTCGCTGTGCTTCTGCTGGTCTTCCTTGCTGGCCTTGGCATTGAAGCTGATGACCGGCAGGAGCTCCTCGGTGTTGGAGAACATCTTCTTCTCGATCACCGCGCGCAGCTTCTCGTAGGACAACCAGCTCGGATTCTTGCCGTTATTGTTGGCACGGGCGCGCAACACGAAGTTGACGATTTCGTTGCGGAAATCCTTCGGATTGCTGATGCCGGCCGGTTTCTCGATCTTCTCCAATTCCTCGTTGAGCGAGGCGCGGTTGAGGATCTCGCCGGTTTCCGGATCGCGGTATTCCTGATCCTGGATCCAGAAGTCCGCGTAGAGCACGTAGCGGTCGAAGATGTTCTGGCCGTATTCGCTGTAGGACTCGAGGTAGGCGGTCTGGATCTCCTTGCCGATGAATTCCACGTAGCGCGGCGCCAGGTATTCCTTGATGAATCTCATGTAGCGCTCGCGGGTCTCGGCCGGGAACTGCTCGGCTTCGATCTGCTGCTCCAGCACATAGAGCAGGTGCACCGGGTTGGCCGCGATCTCGTTGGCGTCGAAGTTGAACACCCGCGAGAGGATCTTGAAGGCGAAGCGCGTGGAGAGCCCGTTCATGCCCTCGTCGACGCCGGCGCTGTCGCGGTATTCCTGGATCGACTTGGCCTTGGGATCGGTGTCCTTGAGGTTTTCGCCGTCGTAGACGCGCATCTTCGAATAGATGTTGGAATTTTCCGGTTCCTTGAGGCGCGAGAGCACCGAGAACTGGGCCAGCATCTTCAGGGTGTCCGGCGCGCAATGGGCGTTGGCCAGGGAGCTGTTGACCAGCAGCTTGTCGTAGATGTGGATCTCGTCGGAGACGCGCAGGCAGTAGGGCACCTTGACGATGTAGATCCGGTCGATGAAGGCTTCGTTGTTCTTGTTGTTGCGGAAGGTGTGCCACTCGGATTCGTTGGAGTGGGCCAGGATGATGCCGCTGTAGGGCAGCGCGCCGAGGCCCTCGGTGCTGTTGTAGTTGCCTTCCTGGGTCGCGGTCAGCAGGGGGTGAAGGACCTTGATCGGGGCCTTGAACATCTCCACGAATTCCATCAGGCCCTGGTTGGCGCGGCACAGGGCGCCGGAGTAGCTGTAGGCATCCGCATCGTTCTGCGGGTATTCCTCCAGCTTGCGAATGTCCACCTTGCCCACCAGGGCGGAGATGTCCTGGTTGTTCTCGTCGCCCGGCTCGGTCTTGGCGATGGCGATCTGGTTGAGGATGGAGGGGTAGAGCTTGACCACCCGGAACTTGCTGATGTCGCCGCCAAATTCCTGCAGCCGCTTGGCGGCCCAGGGCGACATGATGCTGCGCAGGTAGTGGCGGGGAATGCCGTAGTCCTCTTCGAGGATCTGGCCGTCCTCGTCGGGATTGAACAGCCCCAGGGGCGATTCGAACACCGGCGAGCCCTTGATGGCGTAGAAGGGGACCTTCTCGATCAGGTGCTTGAGTTTTTCCGCGAGGGACGATTTACCGCCACCTACCGGGCCGAGCAGATAGAGGATCTGCTTCTTCTCTTCCAGGCCCTGCGCCGCGTGGCGGAAATAGGACACGATCTGCTCGATGCAGTCTTCCATGCCATGGAAGTCGGCAAAGGCAGGGTAGCGGCGGATGACCTTGTTGGAAAAGATGCGGGACAGGCGTGAGTCGCTGGTGGTGTCCACCAGTTCGGGTTCGCCGATGGCCATGAGCATGCGCTCGGCGGCACTGGCAAAGGCGGTACGATCCTTCTTGCAGATCTCAAGGTATTCCTGAAGGGAATACTCTTCCTGGCGAGTCGCTTCAAAACGCCCCTGGAAGTGACTGAAAATGCTCATGACGTCTCCTCGCTGGATACCCTGGACCAGCTTGGAATCGATGCCTGGAGCCTTGCCTTGCTGCCGGTGGGGAGCGGTCATGCCGGGCGACGAAAGATAACGTCCCTAATACCTTCGTTGTCGTCTTGCCTAATCGATCCGCCTGCAGAAGTAGGGTTGGGTTTCGAGAGACGCACGAAGGAGACCGATGGAGACGGTCCCCCTGGAATTCCCCCGAATCTCCAGTGGTTACACCGATGGTCCAAAGCCGGTTATCGAACCCGCCGTTTCCGGAGGGCCTGATTCCAGAATAGTCCTATCTGCGAGATGTGGAAGAGCCAATTCGGTTTATTCTTGTAACCACAGCGTCAAGCCATTGTGTTAAAGGGCCTCGCCACTTTCGGTCTGTTCGGGATAGCGGGTACGCCAGTTTTCGAAGCCGCCGTCGACACTGTAGACCTGGCTGAAGCCCTGGCCGGCCAGAAAGGCCGCCGCGCTCTGACTGGAGTGACCGTGGTAGCAGAACACCAGCAGCGGCGCGTCGAGATCGGCGGCCGCGATGAAGTCGTGGATGTTCTGGTTGTCGAGACGCTGGGCGCCGGCGACGTGCAGGGTGGCATAGCTGTGCGGGTCACGGATGTCGACGATCCGCGCGCCCTCGCTGCGCAGTTCCAGCGCCCGTTCCGGGGAGATACAGGTGAATTCGCTCATTTCTTCTCCTTGCAACTGCAGAGATGACGGCGGTTGCCGTCGACGTCGAGCAGGGTCATGTCGCCGCCCCAGACACAGCCGCTGTCGAGCGCCTCGACATTGGGCGCCGCGCAGCGACCCTTGAGCGCGGCCCAGTGGCCGAACAGGATGCGCACGTCCCGGGTCAGCCGGTGATCGTGGCTGAACCAGGGGGCGAAACCGGCCGGCGCGCTGTCCAGGCCTTCCTTGCTCTTGAATTCCAGGCGACCTTCCGGACTGCAGAATCTCATCCGCGTCAGGTAGTTGGTGATCAGGCGCAGGCGCTCCTGGCCCTGCAGCTCATCTTGCCAGAGCGCCGGCTCGTTGCCATACATCTGCTCGAGAAAGGGCACATGGGCCTGGTCATCGCGCAATACGGCTTCCACTTCGCCGGCCAGGCTCAGGGCCTGGGCCAGCGTCCATTGCGGCGGCAGACCGGCGTGGACCAGCACGCAGTTGCGCCCGGCATCGTGCCGCATCAGCGGCAGGTGGCGCAGCCAATGCAGCAACTCGTCGCGGTCGGGCGCGGCGAGGATGTCGCTCAGGGTGTCCTGCTTCTTCAGCCTGGCGCCGCCCAAGGCCACTGCCAGCAGGTGCAGGTCGTGATTGCCCAGAACGCTGACCAGCGAATCGCGCATCCCGTACAGGTATCTCAAGGTTTCCAGGGACTGAGTTCCGCGATTGACCAGATCACCCACCAGCCAGAGGCGGTCCTGCGCGGGATCGAAGCGGACCTCGTCGAGGAGGCATTTGAGCGGGTCGAGGCAACCTTGCAGGTCGCCAACGGCGTACAGCGTCATCGGGACTCCTAGTGCAGCGAGCCGGGTACGGCCAGGCGGAAGGTGGGGATGGTGGCCTCGAAGGTATGGCCATCGCTGGCGACCATCTGGTAGCTGCCCCTCATGCTGCCCACCTGGGTCGGCATCAGGGTGCCGCTGGAATAGCTGTGGGTTTCGCCCGGCGCGATCAGCGGCTGCTCGCCCACCACGCCCGGGCCGCGCACTTCCTGCGCCTCGCCATTGCCGTCGGTGATGATCCAGTGGCGGCTGAGCAGCCGCGCCGGCAGCTGGCCATCATTGCGGATGCTCACGTCGTAGGCGAAGGCGTAGCGCTCCTGGCTGGCGCTGGATTGTTCGGGCAGGTAGCGGGTGGTGACCTGCACGGTGATGAGGTAGCGCGGATCGGGCTCGGTCACAAGAGGATTCTCGGCAGATACGGATGGAGGGGCTTCAGCTGGACGCCAGCTGGTTGGCCAGGCGTACATAAGCGGCCAGGTCCAGCTGTTCGGGGCGCAGCCCCGGGTCGACATCGGCGGCTTCGATGGCGGCGCTGTCCAGGGTGCCCTTGAGGGTGTTCCTGAGGGTCTTGCGCCGCTGGCCGAAGGCCTCGCGGACGACGCGCTCTAGCAGGACCGGATCGCGCGCCACGTGGGGGCGCTCGGTGTGGGGCACCAGGCGCACGATGGCCGAATCCACCTTGGGCGGCGGATTGAAGGCGCCCGGACCGACATTGAACAGGTGTTCCACGCGGCAGTGGTACTGCACCATGATCGACAGCCGACCCCAGTCGCCGTTGCCGGGCACCGCGGCCAGCCGTTCCACCACTTCCTTCTGCAGCATGAAGTGCATGTCGGCGATGATGTCGGCGAAGCTGAGCAGGTGGAAGATCAGCGGTGTGGAGATGTTGTAGGGCAGGTTGCCCACCACCCGCAGCCGATCGCCGGCGGCGATGCTGGAGAGGTCGTACTTCATGGCGTCACCCTGGTGCAGGGTGAACAGCGGATTGAGGCCGAACTTGAGTCGGAGCAGGGGAATCAGGTCCTGGTCCAACTCGATGACGTCGAGCCGGGCGCCACTGCCGAGCAGGCCTTCGGTGAGGGCGCCCTGGCCCGGCCCGATTTCCAGCAGGCGTTCGCCGGGTCGACCGTGGATGGCGCGCAGGATGCGATGGATCACTCCGGCGTCGTGCAGGAAGTTCTGGCCGAACCTCTTGCGGGCGCGGTGTTGGTAGAGCTCGGTCATCAGGTGCTCCGGCGCAGGCAGCGGGCCTGCAATTTCAAGACGGCAAAGACCCACCAGTTTAGCAGACCCTTGACCGTCACCGGAGCGCTCAGAGCCTGTTCATAACCTGCTGCGCGTCGGCCAAACTGCGTTGAAAAGACCCTGGAAGGCCAGCTCCGTCGGAGATGCTCTTTTACCCTTCGTAAACTCGCCCGCGAGTCCGATCCGCTTCCTCAGGGCTTTTTGCGGGGCCGCCCAGGCCTTGTTTGTCTCTAACTCGCGAGGTTATGAACAGCCTCTTAAGTCACCGAACGGCGATGGGCCGCCATGCTGTAGGCGGTCTCCAGGGCGACCTTCAGACTGCCGGTATCGATGCGTCCGCTGCCGGCCAGGTCGAGGGCGGTGCCATGGTCGACCGAGGTGCGGATGATCGGCAGGCCCAGGGTCACGTTGACCGCGGCGCCGAAACCCTTGTGCTTGAGTACCGGCAGGCCCTGGTCGTGATACATGGCCAGGACCGCATCGCAGTGCTCGAGGTGCTTGGGCGTGAAGAGGGTGTCGGCGGGCAGCGGCCCAATGAGGTCGAGGCCTTCGGCGCGCAGGCTGTCCAGCGCCGGCTCGATGATCTCGATCTCCTCACGGCCCAGGTGACCGCCTTCGCCGGCATGGGGATTGAGACCGCAGACCAGGATGCGCGGCCGCGCCACACCGAAATAGCGCTGCAGATCGCCATGCAGGATGCGGGTCACGTCCAGCAGTGTCTGGCGATCGATGGCATCGGCCACCTCGCGCAGTGGCAGATGGGTGGTGACCAGGGCCACTCTCAGGCCGGCCGTTGCCAGCAGCATCACCACCTGGGAGGTTTGGGTCAGCTCGGCGAGAAATTCGGTGTGGCCGGAAAAGGCCACGCCGCCGTCGTTGATCACGCCCTTGTGCACCGGCGCGGTGATCATCCCGGCAAAGGTGCCGTCGAGACAGCCCTGGCCGGCGCGGGTCAGGGTGTCCAGGACATAGGCGGCATTGGCGGTATCGAGCTGGCCGGTCACCACCGGGGCACCCAGCGGGGTATCCCAGACATAGAGCGCACCGGCGGGTGCCGGGCGGTCGGGCCAGGCCGTGGGAGCGACCTCGATGAGCTCGATGGCGAGTCCCAGCTCGATCGCGCGAGCGGCCAGGAGGTCGCGGCTGGCGATGGCGATCAGGGCGTGGGGCTGGGCCACGCGGGCCAGCAGCAGGCAGAGGTCGGGACCGATACCGGCGGGCTCACCGGGGGTCAGGGCGAAGCGCAGGGCCATGGCGGGCTCCGGAAACAAGAAGGCCGCAGGGGGGGCCTGCGGCCTTGGGGTTACTGCTTGATCTCGACGTAGGCTTCGTCGCGGATCTGGCGCAACCAGGTCTGCAGTTCCTGGTCGTACTTGCGGCTACGCAGGAGATTCAGCGCCTGCTGCTCGCGCGCCTGCTGGGTGTTGTCGGTGGCCCGACGGCCCAGGACTTCCAGAATGTGCCAGCCGAAGGCGGTGCGGAACGGCTGCGAGAGCTGGTTGACCGGCGAGTTGTTCATCACCTCGCGAAATTCCGGGACCAGGGATTCCGGGTTGATCCAGCCCAGGTCGCCGCCATTGAGCGCCGAGCCCGGGTCTTCCGAGAAGCTCTTGGCCAGGGTGGCGAAGCTCTCGCCGTTCTGGATGCGCTCGCGCAGGCGCGCCGCCAGGCGCTGGGTCTCGGCATCGCTGCGCACGGCATTGGGCTTGAGCAGGATGTGCCGGACGTGCACCTCGTCGACGATGCTGGCCTCGCCTCCGCGCTTCTCTTCCACCTTGAGGATCACGAAGCCACCGGGCACGCGCACCGGCTGGGTGATGCCGCCGACGCCGACACTGCCGATCAGGCGATCAAAGGGCGGGGGCAGCTGGGCGGCCTTGCGCCAGCCGATCTCGCCACCGTCGAGGGCGTTGTCACCGGCCGAGCGGGCGATGGCCAGCTGGTTGAAGTCGGCGCCCTGACGCAGCTGGTTGTAGGTGTCCTGGGCCTGGCGCGCGGCGGCGTCGAGACCGGCGGTGCCAGCGTTGTCCGCTGCCGGGATCAGGATGTTGGCCAGGCGATACTCTTCGGACAGCTGTAGCTTGCCCAGGTCCGAGGCGAGGAAGTTCTGCACCTCCTGCTGGGTGACCTGCACGCGCTGACCGACCTGACGCTGACGCACCCGGCTGATCATCATCTCGCGGCGGACCTGCTCGCGGGCGGCGTCGTAGGAGAGGCCATCGCGGGCCAGGGCCTTGCGGAAGTCGGCCACGCTCAGGCCATTGCGCTGGGCGATGGTGGCCACGGCCTGGTTGAGCTCCTCGTCGGAGATCTTGACGCCCATGCGCCCGGCCAGCTGCATCTGGATGTCTTCCAGGATCAGCCGTTCGAGCACCTGCTGACGCAGCTCGCTTTCCGGCGGCGCCGCTGCGCCGCGGCGGGTGATGTTCTGCTTGACCTCGTTGAGTCGCTGATCGAGCTGGCTCTGCATGACCACGTCGTTGTCGACGATGGCCACGACCTTGTCCAGCGGAACCACGGCAGCCTGAGCCAGAGGGGAGAGAGCGAGCGCCGCGCCCAGGGCGAGCGGGCGCAGGGCGTTACATAGCTTGGTCTTCACGTTCACGATAGCCTTGAATGCCTCTGTCCAGGAAGCCTTCGGTCTTGCCGCCGAAGACGTTGCCAAGTCCCTTGAGCACGATCTGCAGGAAGATCCCGCGATCGGCTTCGGAACTCTGGGCGGTGTAGAAGACGTCGTCTTCGCTCTTGAGCCAGTAGCGGCTGATCAGGCGCAGCTTCCAGCAGCAGTTGTCGTATTCGAAGCCACCGAAGGCTTCGAGGGTACGGCTCTTGTTGTAGTCGAACTGCCAGCGGGCAATCGCGGACCACTGGGGCACGATCGGCCAGATGAAGGAGATGTCGTGCTGGTCGACCTTGTAGTCGTCGCTGTTGTAGGTGAAGCGGCCGAAGTTCGGATCGAACACCCGGACGTTGTCACGATAGCGATAGCCAACGTTGAGGATCTTGCCCGGCTCGGCTTCCGGCTGGTAGTGGAACATGACGCTGCCGGAGTCCGTCTGGTGCAGGGTCGGATCCCAGTTGAATTCGCCATTCACGCGCCAGTCGCGATTGAAGCGATACATGCCGGCCAGGGCATAGGGCGAGCGCGAGGTGGTGGCCTGGGGATTGTCGATGTTCTGCCCCAGGCTGCGGGCGTAGGCCAGGTCGTCCTTGGTCAGGCCGGGCAGCTGCACTTCGCGGTCGCGGAAGTAGAACAGCTGACCGAAGCTCACGTTGGCGCGCTCGAAGCCGTTGGGCTCGATGAAGCGGCTGGTGGCACCCAGGGCCAGCTGGTTGGCGTCGCCGATGCGGTCGCGACCGGTGAAGCGGTTGTCGCGCCACAGCGAGCTGTAGCTGAAGGTGTATTCGCCGGTATCGAACACCGGCAGATCGTCCTGGTCGCGGTTGGGTACGTAGAGGTACTTGGCGCGGGGTTCCAGGGTCTGCTTGCCGCCTTCGCCGAACAGATTCGAGGTGCGGTCGAAGTAGAGGCCGCTGTCGAGGCTGAAGATCGGCACCGAGCGGGTCGGGCTGTCGTTGAAGCTGGTCACGCTGGAACCGGCCGCGGCGCGACGGCTACCGCCGACCAGCGGCGAGTTCAGGTCGTTCTGGCCGGTGCTGTCCAGATCCAGGTCGTAGCGGGTATAGGCATAGCGCAGCGACGGCGTCAGGAAGCCCCAGGACGCGGTCATCGGGCGGGCAATGCCCGGCTCGACGTGGTAGCGATTGCCTTCGGCGCGGGTCAGGCCGAACAGGTTGACGTCCGGGCGGTTGCGCACGTTGGTGCGGTTGCCGTTGTCGTCCAGGTCGAAGTAGGTGTTGTCGTCGAAGCTGCGGGTGAAGCGCACCGCCTCGGTGTCGTAGGTGAAGTCCAGACCGCCCGGGTTGTAGGGCAGGGCGCCGCTCAGGGTCAGCTGCGGCAGGCGGTTGTAGGGCGTCACGTCGGAGACGGTGGCCAGCTGGTAGGCCTGGGCGTTGAGGCCGGCGACGAAGGTGTCGCCGCGGTAGGTCAGGCGACCCTGCTGGTTGACGTAGGTCGGCTTGTTGATGCCGAGGTCGGTGTCCAGGTCCTGGAAATAGTAGGGGTCGCTGATGCGGGTGTAGTCCACCTCGGCCATCAGGCGCGAATCCAGGCCGCTGCGATTCTTCCAGCCGTACAGCCAGCGGTTGTCGGTGGCTTCCGGTTCGCCCTCGTGCTCCGGGTCGGTGTCCTTGAGGTAGGAGCCGTAGACCTCGCCTTCGCTGCTGCGGGTCAGGTAGCGGAAGTCGCCCTCGGTCTGCAGGCCGTGCTTGGCCATGTAGCGCGGATAGAGGGTGGCGTCATAGTTGGGCGCCAGGTTGAAGTAGTAGGGCGTGGTGATCGCGAAGCCGGTGTCGCTGGAGGTACTGATCGAGGGCGCCAGGAAACCGGACTGCCGACGGTCGTCGATCGGGAAGTAGATGAAGGGCGTATAGAGGACCGGGATGTCCTTGACCCGCAGCGTGGCGTTGGTCGCGTAGCCGAGGCCGGTGGCCGGATTCAGGGTGACGGTGTTGCCCTTGACCTGCCAGGCGTTGCTGCCCGGTTCGCAGGTGGTGTAGGTGCCATCCTTGAGGCGGATGATGGCGTCGTCGCCACGCTTGGCGTAGAGCGCGCTGCCACGGGCGCGGCTCTGGTGCATGACGAATTCGGCGTTGTCGACCTGGACCTGGCCGTTGTCCAGCTGCATGTCGGCCTTGTCGCCGACCATCAGCAGGCCGTTGTCGCGGAATTTGACGTTGCCCTTGAGCTCGCCGCGATTCTCCAGCTGGTGCAGGTTGGCTTCCTGGGATTCCACCTGCATGCCGCCCTGGCGCAGCACCACGTCACCGGCCAGGGTGGCGACCTGCTGCTCCTGCTCGTAGCGCGAGGCCTTGGCGGAGATATAGGTCGGGGCCTTGGCGGTCGGGGTGTCGTCGTACATGCCCGGACGCTGCGGCTCGACATAGGCACCGCTGCAGTAGGGACCGGTCTCGGCCAACTGGGCCGGGGTCAGCTGATCGCGCGGGACCCAGTCCAGGTGGCTGTAGTCGGCGCTGCGGGACTTGAGGGCGCGGCCCTTGCTCTCGGTGACCAGCACGGCAGCATCGCCCTTGCGCGCGGCGGGCTCCGCCGCGACGCCCTGGGTCTCGCCCTTGCTGGGGCGGGGCGGAATGGCCGCGGTGGGTGCCTGGGTGTTGCACGACCAGCCGCCGCCGGCTCCGGCGTTACAGCTGAACTGCTCGGCGGGGGCGGCGATAAGGGCGGTGACGGGCTGCATGGCGAGCAGGCTGCCGGTTACCAAGAGGGGAAATTTTCTGCGAAACGCGGGGGTTTTCACGGCCATCCTTAAAGTCGTCCTGCACGCCGGCCATTAAGGGGCCGCGGCCTCTCGATGGGCTCAAAAAGATAGCGGATAATAAAACATGACCTGCACATCGGCTAGGGCCGAGGGATCCGCTGTAAATGACTGAAGATGTTCGCTTAAACCAGATAGAAGACTGGCTGACCACCGTTCTACCGGAAATTTTCCGGGAACAGGCCTGGGGCGAGGTGCCCAAGGGTAGCCTGACCGCGGCCAGCAGTGATGCCAGTTTTCGCCGTTATTTCCGCTGGGCGGGCGAGGGCCGCAGCCTGATCGTGATGGATGCGCCGCCGCCGCAGGAGGACTGCCGTCCGTTCGTCCAGGTGGCCGCGCTGCTGGCCGAGGCCGGGGTCCATGTACCGCGCATCCTGGCTCAGGATCTGGAGCGGGGATTCCTGCTGCTGAGCGATCTCGGCACCCTGACCTATCTGGAGGTGATCAATGCGGCCAATGCCGACGATTATTTCCAGGCGGCCATCGATGCCCTGCTGGCTTTCCAGGGCAAGCAGCCGACGAACGGCAGCCTGCCGCTCTACGACAGGGCTCTGCTTGCCCGCGAGTTGAGTCTGTTTCCAGAGTGGTACGTGGGTCGCGAACTGGACATGACCTTCAGCGCGAGTCAGCTCGAACGCTGGCAGGCCGTCTGCGACCGATTGATCGACAGCGCCCTGGCGCAACCCCAGGTGCTGGTCCACCGGGACTTCATGCCGCGCAACCTGATGCTGAGCACGCCCAGTCCGGGCGTGCTGGACTTCCAGGATGCGGTCATCGGGCCGGTGACCTATGACATCACCAGCCTGTTCAAGGATGCCTTCCTCAGCTGGCCCGAGCCGCTTGTGCAGCGCTGGCTGCTGGGCTACTGGGAGCAGGCGCGTGCCGTCGGCATCCCGGTGCAGCCCGACTTCGCCGATTTCCAGCGCGCCTCGGATCTGATGGGCGTGCAGCGCCATCTCAAGGTGATGGGCATCTTCGCCCGCATCTGGCATCGCGACGGCAAGCCGCGCTACGTCGCCGACACCCCGCGCTTTCTCGCCTACATCCGTACCGTGGTGGCGCGGCGACCGGAGCTGGCCGATCTCGGCGCCTTGCTCGACGAGCTGCACGCCGCGCGGGTCGACGCATGAAGGCCATGATCCTGGCGGCGGGCAAGGGCGAGCGGATGCGACCGTTGACGCTGAGCCTGCCCAAGCCGCTGATCGAGGTGAACGGCCGGCCGCTGATCGAGCATCACATCCGGGCGCTGGCCGCGGCAGGCATTACCGAGCTGGTGATCAATCACGCCTGGCTGGGCGCCCAGCTGGAAGCCGCCCTGGGCGATGGCAGCCAACTAGGGGTCACCATCCGCTTCTCTGCCGAGGGTGAGCCGCTGGAGACCGGGGGCGGCATCTTCCGCGCGCTGCCGCTGCTGGGCAGTGCGCCCTTCGTGCTGGTCAACGGCGATATCCGCACCGATTTCGCCTTCGGCACCCTGGCCTTGCCAGCCGGTCGCCTGGCGCACCTGGTGCTGGTCGACAACCCGCCGCATCACCCGGCCGGCGACTTCGGTCTGGTGGACGGGGGGATCACCCTGGATGCCCCGGAAAAGCTCACCTACAGCGGCATCGCCGTGCTGCATCCGCAGCTGTTCGCCGAGCGCACGGCCGGGGCCTTCAAGCTGGTGGACGTGTTGCGACCCGCCATTGCCGCCGGACAGGTCTCGGGCCAGCGGCTGGACGGTCGCTGGGTGGACGTGGGCACCCTGGAGCGGCTGGCGGAAGCGGAGCGGCTGTTCGGGACGGCTTCTTGAAGGTCTGGTTCTGGCCGCTGACGGTGCTGGGCTTCCTGGCCGGCTGGGCCGTGGCCAGCATTCCCGGCGCCCTGCTGGTGGCGCTGCTCGCCCATGCCGGCGAACGCCAGCTGGGGCTGACTTCCCTGGCGGGCTGGAAGGCACGCTGGCAGGGGCGCCCCGGGCGCTTCGAACATCAGGCGCAATTCCAGATGCTCGGTCGTCTGGCCAAGCGCGGCGGTCGGGTGCTGACGGCCCACATCCGCCAGGCCGAAGGCGAGATCGAGCGTCTGGGGCTCGGCGCCGACGACCGCAAGAAGGCCATCGCCGCCTTCGAGCAGGGCAAGGGCGGCACCCTGCCGTCGACGGCCGACCTGCAGCGTCTCAGCGAGCGCAGCGAGGGCATCCTGCGCGCCTGCTGGCGCATGGTCTGGATCAGCGGCAGCGTGCGCCCTGGGGACCGCGACGAGATCCTCGGTTGGGGGCAGGCGATGGGTCTGGCCGAAGCCCAGGTGCTGGCCCTGCAGCCACCGGTGCAGGCGGCGCCGCGCCAGCCCGGCAGCGAGGAGAGGTATCGCAAGGCGCTGCAATTGCTCGGCGTTACCGATGACGCCGACGCCGCCACGGTCAAGCAGGCCTATCGGCGGCTGCTCTCCCGCCACCACCCCGACAAGAAGGCCGGTGCCGGAGCGGGCCAGTCGGCGGTCTATGCCGCTGCCCAGCGCACCGCCGAGCTGCATGCCGCCTATCAGCTGATCAAGAGGCGGCGGGGCTTCCGCTAGCGGCCGGTGGCAGGCGATCCAGCCAGGCGCGCAGCCGGCGAACGGTCTGCTCCTGCTCCGCGGTGCGGTCGCCGGGAATCACCGGCAGGTCGATCTGCCGATAGCCCTTGTTGGCCTTTTGCGCCGCGCGCTCCTTGCGCCGTTGGGCGGCCGGTCCGGGTGCATGTACCAGGTCGGCGATCTGCAGATCGGTCTTGCCCATGGTGGCGTCCAGCCGCGGCGGCAGCCCCTGGGGCTCGCGACCATCGATGAGCACCAGTTGCTTGACCTCGGCCGGTTCCTTTTCCGCCAGATAGCGCGCGGCCCAATAGGCGCCGGTGCCGTGGCCGACCAGTACGATGGGGTTGGCGCCCTGTTGCAGTGCCAGGTCGATGCCAGCGGCTATGCGGGCCAGCACCCGGGTGGCCTGGGCATTGGCCGCGGCTTCGGGATCGACCGGCGCGACCGCCGCCTGGGCCGGTTCGCCGCTGCCGGCTTCGGCCTGGGTCGGGGCGGCGGGCGCCGTGCCGCTGCCACCGGTCACCGGCGGTGCCGTCTGCTCGCTGTTGACCTGGGCGTCGGTGTCCGCCGGGGCGGTATCGCGCTCGATCGCCACCACCGGGTCATAGGGGTCGGGCAGGCTCAGGCTGATGGTCTGCCAACCGTAAGTGGGTAGCTCCTGGCGTACGGGGGCTATCACATTGGGCCAGTCGGCCGATTCGCCGTCGCCCGGCACCAGCACTACCGTCCCGCTGGCCTTGGCCCGGGCGGCGGGCACCAGCAGGGCAAGAAAGGACTCGTCGCCGGCCTGCAGGGTCTTCTGCTGCTCGGCGGGCAGCTGCCGCATCAGCGCCTGCTGCTGCTCCTGACTTCGCGTCAATGCTGGCGCCAGGGCTGTGGGAGCCGCAGGCGGTTCCGGCGCCGGGGTGGGCGCTTCTTCGGCACGCACCGGGGCGGCGAGGCCGAGCAGAAGGAGGCAGAGCGGCAGCAGGGCGGGCGACGACATCGACGGGAATCCTCGACAGGGGCACGGTTGACCCTGGCGAGCGTACCGCCGTTCGCCCCGTCGGGGCAGCGGGAACGCCCGAGCCGCACACGGATCTCCGTTACAATGCCGTCCTCAACCTTCGCCGAGGCTATCCCATGCAACCCTTCGCCATCGCCCCCTCGATCCTGTCCGCCGATTTCGCCCGCCTGGGCGAGGAAGTCGACAAGGTCCTCGCCGCCGGTGCCGACATGGTCCATTTCGACGTGATGGACAACCACTATGTGCCCAACCTCACCATCGGCCCGATGGTCTGCAAGGCGTTGCGCAACTACGGGGTCACCGCGCCCATCGACGTGCACCTGATGGTCAAGCCGGTGGATCGCATCATCGGCGACTTCATCGAGGCCGGCGCCACCGACATCACCTTCCATCCCGAGGCCTCCGAGCACATCGATCGCTCGCTGCAGCTGATTAAGGATGGCGGCTGCCGGGCCGGCCTGGTGTTCAATCCGGCCACCTCGCTGGGCGTGCTCAAGTACGTGATGGACAAGATCGACATGGTGCTGCTGATGAGCGTCAACCCCGGCTTTGGCGGCCAGAAATTCATTCCCGGCACCCTGGACAAGTTGCGCGAGGCGCGCGCCCTGATCGATGCCTCCGGCCGGCCGATCCGGCTCGAGATCGATGGCGGGGTCAACGTCAAGAATATCGGCGAGATCGCGCGCGCGGGTGCCGACACCTTCGTCGCCGGCTCGGCCATCTTCGGCCAGGCGGACTACGCCGCGGTGATCCAGGCGATGCGCGCCGAGCTGGCCAAGGCCCGCTCGGTATGAGCGCCCTGGTGCGGCTCGGTGGCGGGCATCCGCCGGCCCTGGTGATGTTCGACCTCGACGGCACCCTGCTGGATTCGGCACCGGACCTGGCCGCCGCGGTGGACGCCATGCTCGAACGCCTGGACCGCGCGCCGGCGGGGCTGGACAAGGTGCGGCTGTGGATCGGCAACGGCGCCCGGGTGCTGGTGCGTCGCGCCCTGGCCGATGACATGCAGCACGACGCCGTGGACGCTGCCGCCGCCGACGAGGCCCTGGCGCTGTTCATGGAGCTCTATGGCGGTAGCCACGCCCTGACCCGCGTCTATCCGGGGGTGCTGGACAGCCTGGCGCTGCTGCGCACCCTGGGCGTGCGCCTGGCGGTGATCACCAACAAGCCGGAGCGCTTCGTCGCGCCGCTCCTGGCCGACATGGGCCTGGGTGACTTCGACTGGATCGTCGGCGGCGATACCCTGCCGCAGCAGAAGCCGGACCCGGCCGGCCTGCTGTGGGTCATGCAGCAGGCCGGCGTGGTGGCCGGCCAGGCCCTGTTCATCGGCGATTCGCGCAACGACATCCGCGCCGCCCGTGCCGCGGGGGTGCGCTGCGTGGCCCTGAGCTATGGCTACAACCATGGCGAGTCCATCGCCCTGGAGCAGCCGGATCTGGTCGTCGACGATCTGCGCGAGCTGTTCATCTAGCACGCCGAGGTGGCCGGCCGGTTGCCATGCTGCGCCGGCTAGGCTAACGTGGCCCTTCAACCCCCCGCCTCAAGAGCAAGAGATCGCATCGTGGTGGTCACCCGCACAGGCTCCTCGCGAGCATGGATGAAAGTCATCAAGGCCCTGGCCCGTTGGCGCTGGCGCGCCTGATTTCGTCCTGGCCGGTATCTGACCGGCGCGCTGTGCACCCGACCTTTCGTTTTCCTCGCCACGAGGCTGATCATGACCCGCGACGATTTCCTGCGCCTGGCCGCTCAAGGCTATAACCGCATTCCCCTGGCCTTCGAAACCCTGGCCGACTTCGACACCCCGCTGTCCATCTACCTGAAGCTGGCCGACGGCCCCAATTCCTATCTGCTGGAATCGGTGCAGGGCGGCGAGAAATGGGGGCGTTACTCCATCATCGGCCTGCCGTGCAGCCGTGTCCTGCGCGTCCATGGTCATCGCGTGGTGGTCAGCGATGCCGGTCGCGAGGTCGAGGTGATCGAGCACTGCGACGATCCCCTGGCCTTCGTCGAAGCCTTCAAGGCGCGCTATCGCGTGCCGACGCTGGACGGCCTGCCACGCTTCAACGGTGGCCTGGTGGGCTACTTCGGCTACGACAGCGTGCGCTACGTCGAGCGGCGCCTGGCGGCCTGCCCCAATCCCGATCCGCTGGGTACGCCCGACATCCTGCTGATGGTGTCCGATGCCGTGGTGGTGTTCGACAACCTGGCGGGCAAGATCCACGCGATCGTGCTGGCCGATCCGGACGAGGCCGACGCCTTCGACGCCGCCCAGGCGCGTCTGGCCGACATCCTCGACCGCCTGCGCCAGCCCATCGTGCCGCGCCGCGGCCTGGATCTCGCCGCCCCGGCCGGTCCGGAGCCGAGCTTTCGTTCCAGCTTCAGCCGCGAGGATTTCGAAGGCGCGGTGCAGCGCATCAAGGACTACATCCTGGCCGGCGACTGCATGCAGGTGGTGCCTTCGCAGCGCATGTCCATCGCCTTCCAGGCGGCGCCCATCGACCTCTATCGGGCGCTGCGCTGCTTCAACCCCACGCCCTACATGTATTTCTTCAACTTCGGCGACTTCCATGTGGTGGGCAGTTCGCCCGAGGTCCTGGTGCGGGTGGAGGACGGCGAGATCACCGTGCGTCCCATTGCCGGGACCCGTCCGCGTGGCGCCACCGAAGAAGCCGATCTGGCCTTGGAACGCGATCTGCTGGCCGATGCCAAGGAGCTGGCCGAGCACCTGATGCTGATCGACCTGGGGCGCAACGACGTGGGCCGGGTCTCCACCACCGGCAGCGTGACCTTGACCGAGAAGATGGTCATCGAGCGTTATTCCAACGTGATGCACATCGTCAGCAACGTGACCGGTCGGCTCAAGCCCGAGCTGAGCGCCATGGACGCCCTGCGCGCCATCCTGCCGGCCGGCACCCTGTCCGGCGCGCCGAAGATCCGCGCCATGGAGATCATCGACGAACTGGAGCCGGTCAAGCGGGGCATCTACGGCGGCGCCGTGGGTTACCTGGCCTGGAACGGCAATATGGACACCGCCATCGCCATCCGCACCGCGGTGATCAAGGACGGCGAGCTGCACGTGCAGGCCGGGGCAGGGATCGTCGCCGACTCGGTGCCGGCGCTGGAGTGGGAAGAGACCCTCAACAAGCGTCGCGCCATGTTCCGCGCCGTCACCCTTGCCGAACAGTCCGTCTGAGGAATCCGCCATGCTGCTGATGCTCGATAACTACGATTCCTTCACCTACAACCTGGTGCAGTACCTGGGCGAGCTGGGCGCCGAGGTCAAGGTGGTGCGCAACGACGAGATGCCGGTCGAGGCACTCGAAGACCTGGCGCCGGAGCGCATCGTCGTCTCTCCCGGTCCCTGCACGCCCAACGAGGCGGGCATCTCCCTGGCCACCCTGGAGCGCTTCGCCGGCAAGTTGCCGGTGCTGGGCGTCTGCCTGGGGCACCAGAGCCTGGGCCAGGCCTTTGGCGGTGAGGTGGTCCGGGCCCGCGAGCCGATGCACGGCAAGACCAGCCCGGTCTACCACAACGGCGAAGGCGTCTTCGCCGGTCTGCCCAATCCCGTCACCGTGACCCGCTACCATTCGCTGGTGGTCAAGCGCGAGACCCTGCCCGAGTGCCTGGAGATCACCGCCTGGACCCAGCATCCGGACGGCAGCATGGACGAGATCATGGGCCTGCGGCACCGCGAATTCATGATCGAGGGGGTGCAGTTCCACCCCGAATCCATCCTTACCGAACATGGCCATGACCTGCTGGCCAACTTTCTCCAGCAGCAGGGAGGGCGGCGCTAGATGGACATCAAGCAGGCCCTGAATCGCATCAGCGGACAACTCGACCTCAACGTCGCCGAGATGCAGGCGGTGATGCGCCAGATCATGACCGGTGGCGCCGACGAGGCGCAGATCGGTGCCTTCCTCATGGGTATGCGCATCAAGAGCGAGACCATCGACGAGATCTGCGGCGCGGTCAGCGTGATGCGCGAGCTGGCCACCCCGGTGGTGCTGCCGAGCCTCGACCACGTGGTCGACGTGGTGGGTACCGGTGGCGATGGCGCCAATATCTTCAACGTCTCCTCGGCCTCGGTGTTCGTGGTCGCGGCGGCGGGCGGCAAGGTCGCCAAGCACGGCAATCGCGCGGTGTCCGGCAAGAGCGGCAGCGCCGATCTGCTGGAGGCCGCCGGCATCTACCTGGAGCTGACTCCGGCGCAGATCGCCCGCTGCGTCGAGCAGGTGGGCGTCGGCTTCATGTTCGCCCAGTCGCACCACAGCGCCATGCGTCACGCCGCCGGGCCGCGCCGCTCGCTGGGGCTGCGCACCCTGTTCAACATGCTCGGTCCCCTGACCAATCCGGCCGGTGTCCGGCACCAGGTGGTCGGGGTGTTCAGCGCCGCGCTGTGCCGGCCGCTGGCCGAGGTGCTGCAGCGCCTGGGCAGCCACCATGTGCTGGTGGTGCATTCCCGCGACGGCCTGGACGAATTCAGCCTGGCCGCGGCGACCCGGGTCGCCGAACTCAAGGACGGCAGCATCAGCGAATACCAGGTGCTGCCGGAGGATCTGGGCATCAAGAGCCAGACCCTGGTCGGCCTCACAGTGGACGGCCCCGAGGCCTCGCTGGCGCTGATCCGCGACGCCCTCGGCCGACGCAAGACCGAAGCCGGGCAAAAGGCCGCCGACATGATCGTGCTCAACGCCGGCGCGGCGCTCTACGCCGCGGATCTCGCCCACAGCCTGCACGAAGGGGTACTCTTGGCCCACGATGCGCTCTACAGCGGCCTGGCCCGGGAAAAGCTGGACGAGCTCGCCCATTTCACATCCGTCTATCGCGAGGAGGGTCGCCCGTGAGTGTGCCAACCGTGTTGCAGAAGATCCTGGCCCGCAAGGCCGAGGAGATCGCCCAGCTCAAGGCTCGGACCAGCCTGGCCGAACTCGAGGCCCAGGCCCGTGCCGCCGACGCCCCGCGCGGCTTCGCCCGCGCCCTGCAGGCCCAGGTGGCGCGCAAGGAGGCAGCGATCATCGCCGAGGTGAAGAAGGCCTCGCCGAGCAAGGGTGTGATCCGTGAACACTTCGTGCCGGCCGAGATCGCCCACAGTTACGCCCTGGGCGGGGCCACCTGCCTGAGCGTGCTCACCGACGTGGACTTCTTCCAGGGTGGCAACGCCTATCTGCAGCAGGCGCGCGCCGCCTGCCAGCTACCGGTGATCCGCAAGGACTTCCTCGTCGACCCCATCCAGGTGGTGGAAGCCCGGGCCATCGGCGCCGACTGCATCCTGCTGATCGTCGCCGCGCTGGACGACGGCCTGATGGGCGAACTGGCCGCCACGGCCAAGGACGTCGGCCTGGACGTACTGGTCGAGGTGCATGACGGCGCCGAGCTGGAGCGCGCCCTGACGGTACTGGACACCCCACTGGTGGGGGTCAACAACCGCAACCTGCACACCTTCGAGGTCAGCCTGGAAGCCACCCTCGATCTCTTGCCGCGTATCCCCCAGGATCGCCTGGTGATCACCGAGAGCGGCATCCTCAATCGCGCCGACGTGGAGCTGATGGAGATCAACGAGGTACGCGCCTTCCTGGTCGGCGAAGCCTTCATGCGCGCCGACGAGCCGGGTCAGGAGCTGCAGCGTCTGTTCTTCCCGGATCGCCGGTTCCCGCTCAGAGACGCCTGAGGCGTCGGTCGTTCGCACAAGGCCCCGGGGATAACCCCGGGGCTTTTTTCTTTCCGTAGGGTGATCCATGTCGACTCGCGCCCACCCCGGGTGGCGGGAACGACCTCCGTGTGCCCGCTGCCGACGCAGGGCTTTGTTTCCATCGGAATAAACCCGGTTAATGGCCTCCGACTCGCTGAACCGTGGCGAGGCGCGGAGACGGCTGGCTGTCGCAGGACAAGACAGCGCTCCGCCGCACCAGGCCATCCATAACCAGGGCAAGCAAGCACCATGGCAACGGAAGAAAAAAGCGAAACACTTGATATCAGCGTCACCGATCCCTCCCGGACCGAGGAGTCGCGCCGGGATCGGCGACTCGCCGGCACCACCGACTGGGTAGTCTTCGGCGTCACCAGCATCGCCGCGCTGGCCTTCGTGATCTGGGGCTTCGTCAGCCAGGCCAGCCTGGCCAGCAGCGCCTCCACCGCCCAGGGCTGGGTGATCACCCACTTCGGCTGGCTGTTCGTGCTCACTTCCACCGGCTTCGTGGTCTTCGTCATCTGGCTGGCCGCCAGTCGCTATGGGCGGATCCCCCTGGGGCGCGACGACGAGCAGCCGGAATTCCGCACCCTCTCCTGGGTGGCGATGATGTTCAGCGCCGGCATGGGGATCGGCCTGATGTTCTTTGGCGTCGCCGAACCGCTGTCGCACTATCTCAATCCGCCGCCCGGTGGCGCCGCGGGGCAGAGCAGCGCCGCCCTGCAGGTGGCCATGGCGACCACGCTGTTCCACTGGACCCTGCATCCCTGGGCCATCTATGCCGTGGTCGGACTGGCCATCGCCTATGGCACCTATCGGCGCGGTCGCAGCCAGCTGATCTCGGTGGCCTTTCGCCCCCTGATCGGCGAACACGCCAATGGCCCCGTCGGTCGCGTCATCGACATGATGGCGATCTTCGCCACCCTGTTCGGCTCGGCGGCCTCCCTCGGTCTGGGCGCCCTGCAGATCGCCGGCGGACTCGAATACAATGGCTGGATCGAGCAACCCGGAAAAATGCTCTACATCAGCATCATCACGGTGCTGACGGTGGCCTTCGTCATCTCCGCGGTGTCCGGGGTCGAGAAGGGCATCCAGTGGCTGTCCAACACCAACATGGTGCTGGCGGTGGCCCTGGCGCTGTTCGTCTTCGTCGCCGGTCCGACCCTGCTGATGCTCAATCTGCTGCCCACCGCCATCGGCGACTACATCGACCTCCTGCCGGAGATGATGGCGCGCACCAGCGCAAGCGGTGGCGAGGCCATGGGCAACTGGCTGTCCAGCTGGACGGTGTTCTACTGGGCCTGGTGGATTTCCTGGACGCCCTTTGTCGGCATGTTCATCGCCCGCATCAGTCGCGGTCGCACCATCCGCCAGTTCGTCACCGGCGTGCTGCTGGTGCCGAGTCTGGTCAGCGTGGTCTGGTTCGTCATCTTCGGCGGCGCGGCCATCGACGCCATGCGCCTGGGTGCCTTCACCCTGGTCGACGGCGCGGTGAACAGCAACTTCGCCCTCTACGACCTGCTGGCCAGCTATCCCTGGGTCTCGGTGACCTCGGTGCTGGTGATGGTGCTGGTGGCGATCTTCTTCGTGTCCGGCGCCGACGCCGCGTCCCTGGTGATGGGCACCCTGTCCGAGCGTGGCACTACCGAGCCTTCGCGGCGAACGGTGATCTTCTGGGGCGCCCTCACCGGCGCGGTGGCGGCGATCATGCTGGCCATCGGTGACCCGGGCAACCCGGGTGCGGCGCTCAACGGCCTGCAGAATCTGACTATTGTGGTCGCGCTACCCTTCGTGGTGGTGATGGCGCTGCTGTGCCTGGCGCTCTATCGCGATCTGCGTTGCGATCCGCTGATGCTGCGGCATCTGCGCGGTACCGAGCTGATCGAGAAGGCGGTGCTCTATGGCGCGGTCAAGCACGGCGAAGAATTCCACTTCGTCGTGGGCGAGCCCAAAGCCAAGGGCAATGACGAGAAGACCGTCGACGAGAAAGCCACGGTGCGGGTCGCGAAGGTCCAGCCGCAGGTCGAGAACTGAAGCCAGGATGGGCGGGGGGAGCGGCCCCCGCCTGCTGGCAGGGGCACGCTAAGCGGGCTCAGCGGGTGCCGAACACCACCATGGTCTTGCCCTTGACGTGGACCAGACCCTGTTCTTCGAGGGACTTCAACACGCGACCGACCATCTCGCGGGAGCAACCGACGATGCGGCCGATTTCCTGACGGGTGATCTTGATCTGCATGCCATCCGGGTGGGTCATGGCGTCGGGCTGCTTGCACAGGTCGAGCAGGGTACGGGCCACGCGACCGGTGACGTCGAGGAAGGCCAGGTCGCCGACCTTGCGGGTAGTCTGGCGCAGGCGCTCGGCCATCTGGCGACCGAGGGAGAACAGCATGTCCGGATCGTGCTGGCTCAGTTCGCGGAACTGACCGTAGCTGATCTCGGCGACTTCGCACTCGGTACGGGCACGCACCCAGGCACTGCGCTCGGGCTCGCTGCCTTCCTTGGAGAACAGCCCCATCTCGCCGAAGAAGTCCCCGGCATTGAGATAGGCGATGATCATTTCGCGGCCTTCATCGTCTTCGATGAGGATGGTCACCGAACCCTTGAGGATGAAGAATAGGCTTTCGCTGTTGTCGCCAGCGTAGATGATGGTGGTTTTTGCGGTATAGCGGCGACGCGAGCAGTGCGCTAGCAGCTTGTCGATGTGCTGTAACTTCGCGGGTGGGATGATAGCGGCCATGCTGATTCCTGAGGTTGAAAGCTAACCTGAGTCGGGGGCACCGAGGTCCGAACCGGTGCATGCACAGGCTGCGCCGGTTCCAATCCAAAGACCGGATAAGAACATGCGCAGCTTAAATGCGAGCTGAATAACCCTTCACTGCGCCCCAGTTTACGCCATCCAGCATGTTAAGCTGATCACCATTTGCATATATAAGTAGGACGAAAGCGATGAAAGCGCGCATCCAGTGGGCAGGCGAGGCCATGTTCCTCGGTGAATCCGGCAGTGGCCACGTGGTAGTCATGGACGGCCCGCCGGAAAGCGGTGGTCGCAACCTCGGCGTGCGGCCGATGGAAACCGTGCTGATCGGCCTGGGCGGCTGCGCCAGCTACGACGTGGTCAGCATCCTGCGCAAGGCGCGGCAACCGGTGGAAAGCTGCGAAGCCTTCCTCGAAGCCGACCGCGCCGACACCGAGCCCAAGGTGTTCACCCGTATCCACCTGAAGTTCGTGGTCAAGGGCCGTGGTCTCAAGGAAGCCCAGGTCAAGCGCGCCATCGAGCTGTCGGCGGAAAAGTACTGCTCGGCGTCCATCATGCTCGGTCGGGCCGGCGTCGAGATCACGCACAGCTACGAACTCGTCGAACTCGCCTGATGCTCTTGCAGGCGACGCCCGTCCAGGCGTCGCCCTCCGCGTCACCCCTTCCCGCCGACATCAATTCATCACCTGGGCCCGGCAGACTCTGGCCCCAGCCGCTGCCGATCTGCATAATGCGCCGCTCTTAAGGGGCAAGCCCCCGACAAGTACAGCCAATCGCCATCGCGAAGAGGTGTTCGCCGCCCTACGCAGCTTGCGCAATCCGCAACTGACGGGCACTCAGGACCGCGGTCAGAGACCGCACGACGGGAGCTTTACCACCGTGAAAAGCAAACTCAGGCTTCATGGTTTCAACAACCTGACCAAGACCTTGAGCTTCAACATCTACGACATCTGCTACGCCGAGACGTCGGAAGATCAACAGGCCTATGTCCAGTACATCGACGAGGAATACGACGCCGAGCGTCTGACCCAGATCCTGACCGACGTGGTCGATATCATCGGGGCCAACATCCTCAATATCGCCCGCCAGGATTACGATCCCCAGGGCGCCAGCGTGACCATCCTGATCTCCGAGCAACCGGTCGAGCCGACCGAGAGCCAGATCGAGGAGTCGCCCGGTCCGCTGCGCGAGACCATTCTCGGCCATCTGGACAAGAGCCACATCACGGTGCACACCTATCCGGAGATCCATCCGGACGACGGCATCGCCACCTTCCGCGTCGACATCGACGTTTCCACCTGTGGCGTGATCTCCCCGCTCAAGGCCCTGAACTACCTGATCCACCAGTTCGACTCGGATATCGTCACCGTGGACTATCGGGTGCGCGGTTTCACCCGCGACATCGAAGGGCGCAAGCACTTCATCGACCACGAGATCAATTCGATCCAGAACTACCTGTCCGAGGACACTCGCGCGGCCTACCAGATGACCGACGTGAACGTGTATCAGGACAACCTGTTCCACACCAAGATGCTGCTCAAGGAATTCGAGCTGGACAACTATCTGTTCGGCGACGCCTCGCGCAGCCTCTCGTCCGAACAGCGTCAGCAGATCACCCAGCGCCTCAAGCACGAGATGCGCGAGATATTCTCCGGCCGCAACCTGCCGCGCTGATCGCTCGGGTACCCAGAAACCCCCGCCATGGCGGGGGTTTCTCGTTTCCGGCGATCAGTGATGCTCGTCGCGCGCGACCGGGGCGCCACCGGTGACGCTCTTGACCACCCGGCCGATGGTCAGGCCCTGGCCGAGGATGGAAACCAGCACCACGATGTAGGTCAGGGCGAGGATCAGATCCCGTTCCGGACCGGCCGGCAGACTCAGCGCCAGGGCCACGGAGACCCCGCCGCGCAGGGCGCCCCAGGTGAGGATGCGCGCCGTGCCACGGGTCATGTTGCGCCAGTGCGGGCTGAGCAGCACCACCGGTGCCACGCTGATCCAGCGGGCGAAGAGGATCGCCAGGGTCACCAGCAGCGCCGCGCCCAGGTGAGCCCAGCTGAACGGCAGTACCAGCAGCTCCATGCCGATCAGGGCGAACAGCAGGGCGTTGAGGATCTCGTCGATCAACTCCCAGAAGCCGTCCAGGTAACGCCGGGTGAAGTCGCTCATTGCCTTGGTTCGTCCCAGGTTGCCGATGATCAGTCCGGCCACCACCATGGCGATGGGACCCGAGACGTGCAGGTGGCTGGCCAGCGTCGAGCCGCCGATCACCAGGGCCAGCGACAGCATCACCTCGATCTGATGCTGCTCGATACTCAGCATCAGCCAGTAGCAGGCGAAGCCGATCAGCAGGCCGAACAGGATGCCGCCACCGGCTTCTTCGAGAAACAGCCAGAGCGCCGCGTTGACCGTGGGCGCCTCGCCCAGCTGGATCACCCCCAGCAGCACCGAATAGACCACCACGGCCACGCCGTCATTGAACAGCGCCTCCCCGACGATGGTGGTTTCCAGCGACTTGGGCGCGCCGGCCGAGCGCAGGATGCCGAGTACGGCGATGGGATCGGTCGGAGAGATCAGGGCACCGAAGATCAGGCAGTAGAGGATGTCGACGTGCCAGCCCAGCCAGCCGAAGATCCAGTGGCTGAGATAGCCGATCAGCACCGTCGAGATGATCACCCCGAGGGTCGCCAGGCCGCCGATGGCCCATTTGTAGTCGCGCAGGTCCTTGAGATTGACGTGCAGGGCGCCGGCGAACAGCAGGAAGCCGAGCATCCAGTTCATCAGCAGGTCGTTGAAGTCGATCTGCCCGAGCAATTCGCCGATGCGGTGTTCCAGGCCGGGAAAGCCGAGCCAGGAAAGACTTTGCAGGCCGACCGAGAAGATCAGCGCGATGACCATGACGCCGATGGTGGGCGGCAGGCCGACGAAGCGATAGTTGAGGTAGGTGAGCAGCGAGGTGAAGCAGATGAAGGCAGCAGCGAGTTCAAGCATGGCGTTCCAGATCCATCAGACAGCGAGCCCCTGCGAACGCAGGGCCTAGGGGTAGGATGGGGCGGACGCCGCAAAAGTTACATTTTCGATAGCTGGCTAGCCAATCGTTCGCCGAAGAACAGCCGTGAACCGCCCTGGGCCGTCGCTGAACGGGCGGCGCCAGGGTGATCCAGAAGACGAACGGTCAGGGTGCTGCCGGCCTAGAGCGGCACGGCCATTGCCGTGGTCGCTTCGCGCAGCGGCAACGGATGGGGGGCGGCGATGCGCGCCTCCAGCGTGGCCACGTAGCTGCGGGCATCGGCTTCGCTGAGGAAGGTGATGGCCTGCTTGTCGATGCAGACCTGCCAGGCACTGGTGGTGGACTTGCGCAGGGGACGAACCACGATCTTCATGCTGGTACCCTCGGGGACAGACGGAAAGTGGAAACCCGAGTCTAGAGCGGTTTTGATTGCAATACCGTGACATTCGTCGCTTAGCCGCTAGGCGCGCGCCTTCTGCCGTTCGGCATACCAGGCCTCGAACTCGTCCGGCGGCAGTGGCGGACTGAACAGGAAACCCTGGCATTGCTGGCAACCCAGCTTGCGCAGGATGTCCCACTGCTCGGTGGTCTCCACCCCTTCGGCCAGCACGTCGAGATCCAGCCCCTGGCCCAGGGCGACGATGGCCGCGGCGATGGCCTGGCTGCTGTGGGTGCCGCTGTCGCTGCGCAGTTCGTGCATGAAGCTCTGGTCGATCTTGAGCTTGTCCAGGGGGAAGCGGCGCAGGTAGGCCAGCGAGGAATAGCCGGTGCCGAAGTCGTCCACCGCGATGCGCACCCCCAGGGTCTTGAGGGTGGCCAGGGACAGCAGCGCCTCCTCGACATTGTTCATCAGGGTCCCTTCGGTGATCTCCAGTTCCAGGTTCTCGGCCGGCAGGCGACTGCGCGCCAGGGCGCGGGAAATGGTGCTGGCCAGGTCGCGCTTGGCGAATTGCCGGGGCGAGATGTTGATCGCCAGGGTCTCCAGCTCCAGTCCCTGGGCGAGCCAGCTGTGCATCTGCTGGCAGGCGCTTTCGATGATCCAGTCGCCCAGTGGCACGATGAGTCCGGTCTCTTCGGCCAGCGGAATGAATTCGGTGGGTGGGATCAGCCCCAGCTCCGGATCCCGCCAGCGCACCAGGGCTTCCACGCCAATGGTCTGGGCCGTGCTGACGCTCATCAGCGGCTGGTAGTAGAGGACGAAATCACCGCGCTTGAGCGCCGTGCGCAGCCGCGATTCCAGATTCAGCCGCCGCCGCGACTGCTCGGTGAGGGCCTGGGTATAGAAGCGGAAGGTGTCGCGACCCTGGTCCTTGGCCTGGTGCATGGCGGTGTCGGCATTGCGGATGAGGTCATCGGCGGTGGCGCCATCGTCGGGAAAGAGACTGATGCCGATGCTGGCGTTGAGATAGATGTCGTGCTCGCCGAGGTGAAAGGGCTGCTCCAGCTTGCCGAGCATGGCCTGGGCGATCTGGGCGGCGAATTCGGGCCGGTCTATCCGCTCGATGATGACCAGATACTCGTCGCCACCGATGCGCGCCAGGGTGATGTCTTCGCTGAGCAGGGCGCGCAGGCGGGCGGCGAATTCCACCAGCAGTTCGTCACCCAGGGCATGGCCGTGGCTTTCGTTGACCGTGCGGAAATGATCGAAGTCGAGGATCAGTACGGCGACCAGGTATTCCTGGGGCTCGGCCAGGGCCAGGGCATGCTCCAGATGGGTGCGCGCCAGCAGGCGATTGGGCAGGTCGGTCAGGGGATCGTGATGCGCCAGGTGACTCAGGCGCGCCTCGCTTTCCCGCAGGCGCGTGGTATCGCTGACGGTGACCGTGTACTGCCGGGTTTCCCGGGGGTAGAGGGTGTCGATGGCGGTCCAGGCCGGAAAGGTAGTGCCGTCGAGGCGCGGCCAGAGCAGTTCGCCCTCCCAGCGGCCCTCGCGGCGCACCGCGCGCCAGAGTTCACGGTAGAAGCGCTGGTCCTGGCGACCGCCGCCGGGCAGTCCCAGCCGCTGGCCGAGCAGGGTGCCTTCCTGGGCGCCCAGCAGGCGGGCGAAGGCCGGATTCACCGCCAGGATCCAGCGGCGCTCGTCGAGCAGCAGCAGGCCGTCGCGACTGTTCTGGAACATCGCCGCGGCCTGGCGCAGGCTTTCTTCCTGCTGCTTGCGCAGGGTGATGTCCTGGGCGGTGCTGATGAAATACTGGGGCACCCCCTGGTCGTCGCGGATCAGGCGCGTGGTGACATTGGCCCAGACCGGCTGGCCACTGCGATGCAGATAGCGCTTTTCCAGGGTGTAGCGGTCCTGGCCGGTGTCGACCAGTTGTTTGCGCAGGGTGGCGCCCAGGGCGCGCTCGTCCGGATGGGTCACCGAGGCGGTGTCCTTCTGCAGCAATTCCGGTTGCGAGTAGCCGAGCATCTGGCAGAAGTGGTGGTTGGCGCTCAGCCAGCGACCTTCCAGGTCGCTGAGCATGATGCCGGTGTAGGCCTGCTCGAAGATGCCGCGGTAACGCGCCTCGCTCGCGCGTTGGGCCTGGACCACGCGCTGTTGGCGGATGGCCAGCACTGCGAGGCGGGTGAATTCGGTGATCAGCGCCTGGGTTTCCGTCTCGGGCAGCCGCGCTTCTCCATAGTAGACGCCCAGGGCGCCCACGGCGCGCTGCTGCTCGTCCTGCAGGGGCAGGGCCCAGGCGCCGCGAATGCCGGCCGCCTGGGCGGCCGGCAGCAGCTTCTGCCAGGCCGGATCCAGTTCGACATCGATGGTGAACACCGGGGCATTGGTGGTGATGGCACTGCAGCAGCCCTGGTCATGGTGGCTGCGCGGCACGCTTTCCAGTGCCGCCTGGAAGGCGGGTGGCAGGCTCGGTGCGGCGGCGACCCGCAGATGCTCGCCCTGGTCGTCCAGCAACAGGGCGACGCGCATCTCCGGATAGATCCGTTCCAGCCGCTGGGCGATGCCCTGCTGGATCTCCGCCAGCGGCAGGCCGGTGAGCAGATCGTCGAGGACGTCGCTGCGGGCCTGTTGCAGCTGCTGCGCCTGGTAATCGTGATGAATGTCGGTGAGGGTACCCTGAATCTCGCCATCGAGACCGGCGCGCAGCTCCATCTGCATCCAGCGATGACTTTCCACCGACAGGCGCAGCCGTACCACGCCATTCCAGTGCAGGCGCTGACCGGCGGCGAAATCGGCCACCAGCTGGCGCAGGCGGGCCCCATCCTGGGGGTGGAAGGCCTGATCCAGGGGGTGGTTGAGTTGCTGGCTGGCGGGTTGGCCGGTCAGGGCTTCCCAGGCCGGATTGAGAAACTGCCAGCGGCCACGGTGATCACTGGCGAAGACCACCAGCGGCAGGTGCTGGACCAGTTCGCGATAGCGTCTCTGGCTGTCCTGCAGCGCCTGCTCGGCCAGCTTGTGGCTGGTGATGTCGACCAGGGCACCGCGCGTGGTGCCGGCTTCGTCGAAGTCGCTTTGCCAGTTGAGCCAGCGCCAGCTGTCCTGGCCATCGGCGAAATGCGCGGAGAAATTCAGCGGGCCCTGCATGTGCTGCAGGCGTTCGAGCATGCTGTGCACATGATCGCGGTCATCGGCACGGGCGCAGGCCGCGATGGTGGCGAAATCCAGCGGGTCGCTGCCCTTGGGCTGGTGCAGCATCAACAGGGCACGTTCGGAGCAGAGCAGGCGACCATCGGCCGTCAGCTGCCAGTCACCGGTGTTGGTCAGGCGCTGGACGAAATCCTGGGTGGCGCGCTGATTCTGCAGCTCTTCGATGAAGCCTTCGCGATAGCTGACCTGGCGCCGCAGCAATGCATAGAGCACCAGCGACAGCAGACTCATGAAGGCCAGGCCCTTCAGGGTGTGCCACAGATAGACACTGTCCTGATCGCTGACCAGCAGATACAGCAGCCCGTCGCTGCCGATGACCCAGAGGGCACTCAGCAGCAGATAAACCAGGGCAATGCGCGCAGGAGAAAGAGGCCGCATGCCGGATCCTCAAGGCCCGATCGCAGGTGTCGGGTTCGATTGGGCTTCGACCGGATAAAGGTATGGCAGTTCTGGCCTGGTCACGAGGAAATCTTTTCCATAAGTCCGGCTTTATCGGGTGAGGTGCCCTGACAGGCCACTCTTCCCATCCAGGCTCAAGAGTCGTCTGACCTCGTGCAAATTACCAGGCCTATCCACCTGCGAATTGCATTTTGCCCGCTTCCTGTCTCTATCTATTTTATATAAGTCATTGATAAATAACGTCTTTAACAAGTTTCGGAATTCGGCGCCACCGTTGCGCTCTACATCTAGGTCGCTGCTGCCAGGACCTGAGCGCAGTACAACCAAGGAAAACAGGAGTCATCTCATGAAAAAGACTTTCGGTACTTTTGCCCTCGCTGCCGTTACCGCTTCCGTACTGAGCCTGCCGCTGGCCGGCGGTGCCTTTGCTGCCACCAGCCAGAACATGACCCTGGCCGCCAACAACACCATGGACAAGACCGAAGAAGCCGCTTCCGACACCTGGATCACCAGCAAGGTGAAGGCTTCCTTCCTGGCCGACGAACACATCAAGGGCACCTCGATCAAGGTCGAGACCAACAAGGGTGTCGTGTCTCTGTCCGGCACCGTGGCGACCGAAGCCCAGCGCGACCTGGCGATCAAGGAAGCCAAGGCCATCAAGGGCGTCAAGGCCGTATCGGCTGACGCGCTGAAAGCCGCCCAGTAAGAACGCCCGGTACACCCGGCACGATGGCGGCGCCGCGCGCTGCCATCACCCCCTGTCCTTCGCCCCGGAGAACTGCCATGACCAGCACGACTGAAACCCTCAACGATCTGATCGAGATCGCCCGTGACGGCAAGAATTTCTACGAGCACGCCCTCACCGAAGTGAAGAACCCCGAATTGAAGGCCCTGTTCACCGAGATCGCCCAGAGCAAGGCCGAGATCATCAGCGCCCTGAGCAGCCAGGTATCGGCCTCGGGTGAAAAGCCCGCCGAACAAGGCACCTTCGCCGGCAGCTTCCGCAAGTACTACACCGACGTCAAAACCTCCTTTGCCAGCAAGGAAAAGGAAGAAGTCACCTACGTCAGCGAGCTGGAAGAGCAGGAAGACCGCCTGCTGCACGCGCTGGAGCGTGCCGTCAACGAACACGCCACCCCGGATGCCCAGGCCAACCTGCGCAGCCAGCTGGAAAAGGCCCGTGCGACCCATGATCGCATGCGTGACCTGAAGCACCGTATGCAAGCCGCCCACTAAGGCTGCGCGCAGAAAAAGCCCCGCCTAGGCGGGGCTTTTCTTTGGGCCGGCGTTCAGTTTTGGGGCGCGCGATTGAGGCGGGCGTCGATCAGGCTGTCGACCACCGAAGGATCGGCCAGGGTCGAGGTATCGCCCAGGCTGTCCAGTTCGTCGCAGGCGATCTTGCGCAGGATGCGCCTCATGATCTTGCCGGAGCGGGTCTTGGGCAGGGCGGGTGCCCACTGCAGGAATTCCGGCTTGGCGAAGCTGCCGATTTCGTCGGCCACCTGCTGGCGCAGGCGGGCCTTGAGTTCGTCGCTCGGGGTCACCCCGCCCTTGGTGGTGACGAAGGCATAGACCGCCTGACCCTTGACCTCGTGGGGGCAGCCCACCACGGCGGCCTCGGCCACGTCTGCATGTTCGGTCAGCACGCTCTCCACCTCGGCGGTGCCGATGCGGTGACCGGACACGTTGAGCACGTCGTCCACCCGCCCGGTGATCCAGTAGTAGCCGTCTTCGTCCCGCCGTGCGCCGTCGCCAGTGAAGTAGTAACCCGGATAGGCGCTGAAATAGGTGTCGATCAGGCGCTGGTGGTCGCCATAGACGGTACGAATCTGGCTCGGCCAGCTGGACTTGATCGCCAGTACGCCGCTGCCAGGGCCGTCGATCTCCTTGCCCTGCTCGTCCAGCAGCACCGGCTGGACGCCAAAGAAGGGCAGGGTGGCCGAACCCGGTTTCAGCGCCAGGGCGCCGGGTGGCGGAGCGATGAGGATGCTGCCGGTCTCGGTCTGCCACCAGGTGTCGACGATGGGGCAGCGCCCTTCGCCCACCACCCGGTGATACCACTCCCAGGCCTCGGGATTGATCGGCTCGCCGACGCTGCCCAGCAGCTGCAGGCTCTTGCGCGAGGTACGCTGTACCGGCCCGTCGCCTTCGCGCATCAGGGCGCGCAGGGCCGTGGGGGCGGTATAGAAGATGTTGACCTGGTGCTTGTCCACCACCTGCCAGAGGCGACTGGCATCGGGATAGCTCGGGACGCCTTCGAACATCAGGGTGGTGGCGCCATTGGCCAGGGGGCCATAGACGATGTAGCTGTGGCCGGTGACCCAGCCAACGTCGGCGGTGCACCAGAAGACCTGACCCTCGTGGTAGTCGAAGAGGTACTTGAAGCTCAGGGTGGCGCCCAGCAGATAGCCCCCGGTGGTGTGCAGCACGCCCTTGGGTTTGCCGGTGGAACCTGAGGTATAGAGGATGAACAGCGGGTCCTCGGCGTCCATGGGCTCCGCCGGGCAGTCGGGCGAAGCAGCGGCCACCGCCTGGGCGTAGGGCAGGTCGCGTCCCTCCTGGCGGGCCACGGCGGCGCCGGTGCGTTCGACCATGACCACGGTGTGGACCTCCGGGCATTTGGCCAGGGCCTTGTCGACATTGGCCTTGAGCGGGACACGCTTGCCGCCGCGCACACCCTCGTCGGCAGTGATCACCACCCGGCAGTCGGCATCGAGGATGCGGTCGCGCAGCGCCTCGGGCGAGAAGCCGCCGAATACCACCGAATGCACCGCGCCGATGCGCGCGCAGGCGAGCATGGCGTAGGCCGCCTCGGGAATCATCGGCATATAGAGACAGACGCGGTCGCCTTTCCCGACCCCGCGATCCTTGAGCACATTGGCCAGGCGGCTGACGTGCTCGTGCAACTGGCGATAGCTAATGGCCTGACTGTCGGCGGGGTCGTCGCCTTCCCAGAGGATGGCAGTCTGATCGCCGCGTGCGGCGAGGTGGCGATCGATGCAGTTGTAGGCGACGTTGAGCTGGCCGCCGCTGAACCAGCGGGTCTGGCCCTGGCGCATATCGCCGCTATGGACTTCGTCCCAGGTGCGCGACCAGTCGAGCAGCGCGCTGGCCTGTTCGCTCCAGAAGCGCTCCGGCTGTTCCACCGAGCGCTGGTAGAGCTCGCGATAACGGGCTTCGTCGAGGTGGGTGCGGGCAGTCAGGCTCTCGGGCACGGGATAGCGTTGGCTCATGGCCGGCTCCTTCTTGGTGTTGTTGTGCTCCCAGTTTAGGCCGCGGATGGCCTGCCGGGGTTCAGCGAGGCGATAAAACGAAAAAAGCGCCGCAGAGCGGCGCTTTTCCGAGCGGACCTTGATCGATCAGCCGCGGTGACGACCGCGGAAGTAGTCGATCAGGCCCTGGGTCGAACCATCGTCGGCCTTGCCTTCGCTGCGGCCGATGATGTGCTGGTAGACGTCCTTGCCCAGCTCCTTGCCCAGCTCGACGCCCCACTGGTCGAAGCAGTTGATGCCCCAGATGACGCTCTGCACGAACACCTTGTGCTCGTACAGGGCCACCAGCGCCCCCAGGCGCCGTGGCGAGATGCGCTCCAGCACCAGGGTGTTGCTCGGGCGGTTGCCCGGGATCACCTTGTGCGGCGCCAGCTTGGCGATCTCGGCTTCGCCCAGACCCTTCTCGCGCAGTTCGACCTCGGCTTCTTCGCGGGTCTTGCCCAGCATCAGCGCCTGGCTCTGCGACAGGCAGTTGGCATAGAGCCACTGCTGATGATCGGCCACCGGGTTGTGGCTCACCACCGGCACGATGAAGTCGCCGGGGATCAGCTGGGTGCCCTGGTGCAAGAGCTGGTGGTAGGCGTGCTGACCGTTGCAGCCGACGCCGCCCCAGATCACCGGGCCGGTCTCGACGCTCACCGGCGAGCCGTCCTGACGCACGCTCTTGCCGTTGGACTCCATGTCCAGCTGCTGCAGGTGCTTCACGAAGTTACGCAGGTGGTGGTCGTAGGGCAGGATGGCATGACTGGTCGCGCCCCAGAAATTGCCGTACCAGACTCCCAGCAGGCCCAGCAGCACCGGCATGTTCTCTTCGAAGGGGGCGCTGGTGAAGTGCTGGTCCATGGCATAGGCGCCGGCCAGCAGGTCCTTGAAATTGGACATGCCGATGGCCAGGGCGATGGGCAGGCCGATCGCCGACCACAGCGAATAGCGGCCGCCGACCCAGTCCCACATGGGGAAGATGTTCTCTTCGGCGATGCCGAATTCCACCGCCACCTTGACGTTGCTGGAGACGGCAATGAAGTGCTTGTGCAGCTCCGGCTCCGGGCAGCCCTGGGCCAGGCACCAGGCGCGGGCGGCCTGGGCGTTCTTCAGGGTCTCCAGGGTGCCGAAGGACTTGGAGGAGACGATGAACAGGGTGGTGTCGGCGGCGAGCTTGGAGGTCACCTCGCGGAATTCGCTGCCATCGATGTTGGCCAGGTAGTGGCAACGCACGCCGCGCTGGGTGAAGGGCACCAGCGCCTCGGAGACCAGTTGCGGACCGAGGAAGGAGCCACCGATGCCGATGTTGACCACATCGGTGATCGGCTTCTCGGTGTAGCCGCGCCAGAGGCCGTTGTGGATGCGGGTGACCAGCTGGGTCATCTGGTTCAGGACCCGGTGCACCTCGGGCATGATGTCCTGGCCGTCGATCTGGACGCTGTCGCCCACCGGGCGGCGCAGGGCGGTGTGCAGGGCGGGGCGGTGTTCGGAGGAGTTGACGTAGGCGCCGTCGAACAGGGTGTGGATGGCGCCTTCCAGGCCCGCTTCGCGAGCCAGGTTCACCAGCAGCTCACGGGTCTGCTCGGTGATGAGATTCTTGGAATAGTCGAGGAACAGACCACTGGTGTTCAGGGAGAACTGCGTGAACCGCTGCGGGTCGGCGGCGAAGGCGTCGCGCATGCGAAAGTTCTGCATGGCCTTGCGGTGCTCTTGCAGCGCTTTCCAGGAGGCGAGCTGGGTCACGTCGAGGGGATGTTGATAGTACTCCATGGGTAGGCTTTTCCTTGGTGGCTCTTGTTTGCTGTTGTGCCCCACAAGCCGCTGGCTTGCAAGAGAAAGTCGGTGACCGCGAGACGCCGGTCGTGGCGCCGCGCTTCGAGCATGAAAAAGCCCGGTATGTTCCGGGCTTCCAGGGTTCAGTCAGGGTCGGGTGAGCTAACCTTCGGTTGCGTCACACTCGGGCCCTGCGGCGAAAGCTCAGGTTGTCGATCAGGCGGGTCTGGCCGAGGTAGGCCGCCACCAGCAGGACCAGTGCCGAGGTGTCCGGCCCGGCCGGTTGCAGACTCAGCTGCTCACGCAGTTCCAGGTAGTCCACCTTAAGCCCCTGAGCTTGCAGTTCGGCGACACCGGCGGCCAGGGTGGCCTCCACCGCGGCGCCGGCGGCGAGCTGATCGGCGAGCCGCCTGAGCAGGCTGTACAGGCAGGGCGCACTGGCGCGCTGGCCGTCATCGAGATAGCCATTGCGGGACGACAGCGCCAGGCCGTCGGTGGCCCGCACCGTGGGCTGGGCGACGATCTCGATGGGCATGTCCAGGTCCTGGACCAGCTTGCGGATCACCGCCAGCTGCTGATAGTCCTTTTCGCCAAACACCGCCACGTCCGGTTGCGCCATCTGGAACAGCTTGGTGACCACCGTCGCCACGCCCTCGAAATGCCCGGGCCGGCGTGCGCCGCAGAGGCCTTCCGAGACCTGGGGGACGTTTACCCGAGCCAGGCCGTCCATGCCGCTGGGATACATCTCCGCCACCGCCGGTGCGAACAGCAGATCGCAATGGGCTTCGTTCAACTGGCGGCTGTCTTCCGCCAGGGTGCGGGGATAGGTGTCCAGATCCTCGCCGGGGCCGAACTGCAACGGATTGACGAAGATGCTCGCCACCACGAAGTCGGCGTGACGCCGGGCAGTCTCCACCAGCGCGATATGGCCGGCGTGCAGATTGCCCATGGTGGGCACCAGGCCGATGCGCAGGCCCTGGCGGCGCGCGGCGGCGACGGCGGCGCGCAGTTCGCGGACGCTATGGACCGTTTTCATGCGGAGAATCCGTGTTCGGGAGCGGGAAAGCTGCCGTCCTTGACGGCGGCGACGTAGGCCGCCAGGGCAGCCTGGATGCTGTCCTGACCGGCCATGAAGTTGCGGACGAATTTCGGCGTGCGCCCGCGCAGGGCCAGACCGAGCATGTCGTGCAGCACCAGCACCTGGCCATCGGTGGCGGCACCGGCGCCGATGCCGATCACCGGCACCCGGGCGGCCCGGGTGATTTCCTCGGCCAGCGCCGAGGGCACGCATTCCAGCAGCAGCATGGCCGCGCCGGCTTCTTCCAGCTCGCGCGCGGCCTCGCGCAGCTGCTGCGCGCGGAGCGGATCGCGGCCCTGCACCTTGAAGCCACCGAAGACGTTGACCGACTGGGGCGTCAGGCCCAGGTGGGCGCAGACCGGCACGCCATTGGCGGCCAGGCGGCGAATCGGCTCGGCCAGCCAGGCATCGCCCTCGAGCTTGACCATCTGCGCGCCCGCCTGCATCAGGCGACCGGCGCTGGTCAGGGTCTGCTCCAGGGTGGCATAGGTCATGAACGACAGGTCGGCGACGATGAAGGCACCCGCATGGCCGCGCTTGACGCAGGCGGTGTGGTAGACCATGTCGTCGAGGGTCACCGGCAGGGTGCTGTCGTGACCCTGCAGCACCATGCCGAGGGAATCGCCGATCAGCAGCATCTCCACGCCGGCCTGACTGGCGGCCTGGGCGAAGGTGGCATCGTAGGCGGTCAGCATGGCGATCTTTTCGCCGCGCTGCTTGAGCCCCTGAAGGGTCGTGAGGCTGATATCAGGCATGCAAGGGGTCCTCGTGGGACGGCGCTATGGTTGTTGTCTGGGCGCCGCAGGCGCGGGGTTGCCGCGCGCAAACGGCTGCTATAGTCCCGGCGCGTCCGGCACAAGTCAATGCTCGGTGTTACGGCTGTGTTACCGGCTGGGTGAGGACGGTAGCAGCCGTTCCAGGCCTTCGAAAGGACAGGCGGACAGCAGGTCCGGCAAGCGGCGGCCGTCGGGCAGATGCAGAGAGGGGGCCAGCTCGGCCAGCGGATAGAGCACGAAGGCGCGGGCCTGGAGGTGATAGTGCGGCACCTGCAGGCGTGGCTCGTCGATCAGCCGTTCGCCGAACAGCAGGATGTCGATGTCCAGGGTGCGCGGACCCCAGCGTTCGTCCTTGCGCACGCGGCCCTGCTGCTGCTCGATGGCCTGGGTGGCGTCGAGCAGCGCCAGGGGGGCGAGGGCGGTATCCAGCGCGGCGACGGCATTGACGTAGCGCGGCTGGTCGGGCGGACCCAGGGGGTCGCTGGCATAGAAGGCGGAGACCGCCACCAGCCGACTCTCGGGCAGGCTGTCCAGGGCCTCCAGGGCGGCGTCCAGCTGCCGCCGTGGCTCGGCCAGGTTACTGCCCAGGCCGAGATAGACCCGTTCCATCATTCGTCGCCGGCGGTGGGCGCATCCGAGGTGCGCCGCTTGCGACTGCTGCCGCCCCGGCGGCGACGCTTGGCCGGCGCGCCTTCGTCCCGGCTGAGGTTCTTGATCATCTCGCGCCGCTGGCTGTCACCGACCTCCTGGTAGCGCGTCCACCAGTCGCCCAGGCCGCCGGTCTCTTCGCCCGCGCTCTCGCGCAGCAGGAGAAAATCGTAGCCGGCACGGAAGCGCGGATTTTCCAGCAGTTGATCGGCGCGCTTGCCCTGACGGCGCGGCAGGCGTTCCTGCATGTCCCAGATCTCGCGCATCGGCAGGGTGAAGCGCTTGGGGACGGCGGTGCGTTGGCACTGCTGCGCGGTGAGGTCGTGGGCGGCTTCCTGCATGGCCGGAATCGGCGCCAGACCGAGGTCCTGGTGATGCCGGACACGCTCGGGCAGGGCCGGCCAGAGCAGGGCGGCGAACAGGAAGGCCGGAGTGACCGGCTTGCCTTCACGGATGCGGGTATCGGTATTGGCCAGGGCCTGGCGAATCAGGCTGCCGGCGTATTCCGGGTCGCGTTCCAGGGCTTCGCCGCTGGCCGGGAACAGCGGGGCGAACAGGCCGTACTGGCAGAGCAGCTCGAAGGTACGTTCGGCCTTGCCGCCGAGCAGCAGCTTGATGACCTCGTCGAACAGGCGCGGTGCGGGAATGTCCCGCAGCAGTGGCGCCAGACGACTGATGGGCTCGGCGGTAGCGGTCTCGATCTGGAAGTCCAGCTTGGCGGCGAAGCGCACGGCGCGCAGCATCCGCACCGGGTCTTCCTGGTAGCGCTGCTCCGGATCGCCGATCAGGCGGATCTGCCGCAGGCGGATGTCCTGGGTGCCATTGGCATAGTCGAGGATGCGTTCGCCGCTGGCGTCGTAGTAGAGCGCGTTGATGGTGAAGTCGCGCCGCTGGGCATCCTGTTCCTGGTTGCCATAGATGTTGTCGCGCAGGATCCGGCCGCTTTCATGGCGCGAGCCCTGGGCCTCGTCCTCGGCATCGCCGGTGGGATGGTTGGCGCGGAAGGTCGCGACCTCGATGATCTCGCGGCCGAAATGCACGTGGACCAGCTTGAAACGCCGACCGATGACCCGTGCATTGCGGAATTCGGCCCGCACCTGTTCGGGCGTGGCACTGGTGGCGACATCGAAGTCCTTGGGCTCGAAGCCCAGCAGCAGGTCCCGGACGCAACCGCCCACCAGGTAGGCCTGATAACCCGCCTTTTCCAGCCGCTCGACGACGCTCAGGGCGTAGCGGCTGATGCGCTCTCGTTCCAGAGCATGCTGACTGCGGGGCAGTTCGATGGGCAAGGCAGGCGCGGGCGGAGTACGCCGCAGGGGCGAGCGCAGAGTCTGGATGAGCTTCTTCAGCATGCGAGTTTCTGTTCGGAGAGACGGCTATACGCAATCTGGCCCACAGCGGGAACCGTTGCGCAATAGATAAGGAGGGGATCTTGAACGAGGGAGGGGAGGCTGTCAAAGGCACTGGGGGAGCCGAAGCTCCCCCCCAAAGTGGTACGTGCTTTGTTTTTATTGTTTATCCAGACCTCTTGTTTTTCTTGTGTGGTCTGTTCCGTGCGGTTACCTGCCGCCGGAAAGGCTCTGAAGTCTAGAGCCAAGAGCAAACGGATTACTTTGGAAGCTGATGCCGTCAGGATCATTCCTGCTCTGCCTGGTACGGGTGCTGCCTCGGGGCAGTTTTGTTGTTCTCTGGCCTGACATCGCGCGGACCATCCCGTTAGACGACTCTTCTCCAAAATGATCAGTTAGCTACGCCTCCGCCTGCTTGTTCTTGTTGTGCTGGAGTCGCTACGTCTTGTTTTTGTTATGGCTGGGGTACGTTCTTATTGTTCTTGTACGAGAACATAAAGCAGATGCCGTGCCAGTTTTATAAAATCCTTTATTTTCAATGATTTGCGAAAAATGTAGCCTTTTTGCTCAGGGGCTACAGGCAAATTTTCGTTACCGCTGAACCCGCCGGCTGTTACGGCGGTAACACATTGCAAAGGATGGGGGAGAGACTGGAGAGGTGTTACCGCGGGACGTGCAGGGCTGTCACGTCCCGGTATGGATCAGGAGGCGTCGCTGCTGGCGCTGGCCTTGCGCCGCGGGATGCCCAGGCGCTGACGACGTTCCCACAGGCACTTGCGGCTGACGCCCAGCTTGCGCGCCAGCTCGGTCTCGGTCATGTGGTCCTGATGCTCGAGCACGAAGTGCTGGAAGTAGTCTTCCAGCGACAGGTCCTCGGTGGGTTCGTGGGCGCCATTGCCGTTACCCAGTCCCGAGCTGGGCAGCGGATCCAGGTAGCTGTCGGCCAGCTCCAGTTCGCCGAGCTCGACGTCGATGCCCAACTGATCGGCATTGATTTCCTGGCCTTCGCTGAGAATCACCGAGCGCTCGATGGCGTTCTCCAGTTCGCGCACGTTGCCCGGCCAGCTGTAGTGGCGAATGGCGGCCTCGGCCTCGGCGCCGAGCTTCAGGCCTGGACGACTCATGCGCGCCGACTGGCGAGCGAGGAACACCCGGGCGATCTCCATGACGTCGCCGCCGCGTTCGCGCAGGGCGGGCAGACGCAGGGAGATGACATTGAGGCGATAGAAGAGGTCTTCGCGAAACTGGCCGATCTTGGCCAGGCCCTTGAGATCCCGGTGGGTCGCGGCGATCAGGCGAACATCGACCTTTTGCGACTGCACCGAGCCGACCCGGCGAATCTCGCCTTCCTGCAGCACGCGCAAGAGGCGTGCCTGAGCTTCCAGCGGCAATTCGCCGATCTCGTCGAGAAACAGGGTGCCGCCATCAGCCGCTTCCACCAGGCCGGTACGGCTGGCACTGGCGCCGGTGAAGGCGCCCTTCTCGTGGCCGAAGAGTTCGGATTCGATCAGGGTCTCGGGAATGGCCGCGCAGTTGACCGAGATCAGCGGCGCCTTGGCCCGCCGCGACAGATTGTGCAGTGCCCGCGCCACCAGTTCCTTGCCGGTACCGGATTCACCCTGGATCAGCACGGTGGAATCGGTGGGCGCGACCTTGCGGATCTTGCCGAAGAGGTCCTGCATCGGCGCGCAGTTGCCGATGATGCCGATCTCGCCGGTGGCCGGCGCCGGCGTGACGCTTTCCTCGGCGACCATCGGCGGGCGCTGCTCGCGTTCCACCAGGATGCGCGCCACGGCCTGCAGCATCTCGTCGTGATCGAAGGGCTTGGCTATGTAGTCCACCGCACCCTGCTTCATGGAATCGACTGCCGAGCGAAGGCTGGCGTAGCTGGTCATGATCAGCACCGGCTTGCCCTTGGCGAGATCGATCATCTCGGTACCCGGGGCGCCGGGCAGGCGCAGATCGCTGATGACGAGATCGAAGCTGGAAACGTCGTAGAGATCCTGGGCTTCCTGGACGGAGCCGGCTTCGCTGACGCGGAACTGGTTGCGCTCGAGCAGGCGGCGCAGCGCCGAACGGATGATCTTCTCGTCTTCGACAATCAGGATATGGGCCATCAAGTGCGCTCTCTTACGGGAAGGCAAGACGACCCACGCCAGGCAGCGTGTGTTGTCGCGGTCGTCTGGACTTCCGAATGCTTTAGCAGATCCATCCAGCAGGCGGATGGGTCCGTCACGGCGCCTCCGGCAACCCGAGATAGCGCGGCAGCAGTACCCGAATGCGGGTGCCCTGGCCGGTCACGGGGTCGGTAGGACTATCGATCATTATCTGACCATAATGCTCTTCTACGATGGAATAGACCAGCGCCAAGCCAAGCCCTGTCCCCTTGCCCGGATCCTTGGTGGTGAAGAAGGGTTCGAACAGCCGACTGACGATGGCCTTGGGAATGCCGCTGCCTTCGTCTTCGACGCTCAGGGTCACGGTCTGGCCATGGGCCTCGCTGCGCACCCGAATCGGCGCGCCGGCCGGCGAGGCGTCGCGGGCGTTGGACAGCAGGTTGATCATCACCTGCACCAGGCGCTGGGGATCGCCCTGCACCAGGTGTTCCGGGTCGCAGAGATTGAAGAAGTCGACGTCCACGCTCTGCCGATTGAGCGAGAGCAGGGCGATGGCCTCCTGCGCCGCCTCGGCCACGCACACCGGTTCGTGGGCCTGCTGGCGGCCGCCGGCGTGGGCGAAACTCATCAGCGACTGGACGATGCGGGTGATGCGGCGGGTCTGCTCGATGATCTGGCTGCTGATCTCGTCGATCTCTTCGTCCGCCTCGCGCTCCTCGCGCAGATTCTGCGCCAGGCAGGCGATGCCGGTGACCGGGTTGCCGATCTCGTGGGCGACGCCCGCGGCCAGCCGGCCGATGGAGGCCAGGCGCTCGGAGTGGATCAGGCGGTCTTCCAGCAGTTGCGTCTCGCTGATGTCTTCCACCACCAGCACCGTGCCGTTGCTGCCCACCGCCAGGGGTTCGTCGATGGTCGCCTTGTGCAGGTTGAGCCAGCGCTGCTCGTGTTCCTGGGGCAGGCGCTGCTTGTAGAGGTGCTGCTGCGCCGGTTCGGCGAGAAAGCGCTCGAACAGGTCCTGCCAGGGATCGGGCAGGGCGCTCAGGCGCGAGCCCACTACCCGGGCGCCATCGATGCCGGTGAGTTCTTCCATGGCGCGGTTCCACATGAGGATCTCGCGGTCCCGGGCCAGGGAGCAGACGCCCATGGGCAACTCCTGCAAGGTCTGGCGGTGATAGCGGCGCAGGGCGTCCAGCTCGGCGGCGAGACCGGTCAGGCGCGACTGGTAGTCTTCCAGGCGATTCTCGATGAAGTGGATGTCTTCGGTGGCATAGGCCTCGCTTTCCGCCTTGAACGGCAGAAAGGTCTCGACGATGTCCTGGGCGACCCGCGGGCCCATCAGGCCCGAGAGGTTGGCCTCGATGCGATCGCGCAGCCGGCGCAGGGCATAGGGGCGGCGTTCGTCATAGGGCAGCAGCAGGTCGGCCAGGGCGCGCTCGACTTCCTTTTGCGCGGTCTTGGCGCCCAGCGGCTTGGCCAGCTGGGCCGCGAAGTCCTGGGGCGAGCTGGCCGCCAGTTCGCGGCGCTGCGGCCGGCGGACGTTGTCCACCGCGCAGGCCTCGGCGGCGCTCTTCTCTTCTTCGCTGGCTTCGGTGAACAGCGAGACCAGGGCGAACACCAGCACGTTGACGGTCAGCGAGGCCACGGCGGCGAGGTGCCAGTTGCTGGCGCTGATGCGATAGCTGAAGACGCCGATGTGCAGCGGATTGATGTCGGCCACCAGCGGCATGAGCATGCTCAGGAACCACAGGCCCAGGCCGCATAGCAGGCCGGCGATGAAGCCCTTGCGATTGGCCGTCTGCCAGTAGAGCACCGACAGCGCGCCGGGCAGGAACTGCACGGTGGCGACAAAGGAGACGATGCCCAGGCTGGAGAGATCGCCATGGCCCTGCAGCAGGCGATAGAAGCCGTAGCTGCCGAGGATGATGGCGGCGATCAGCAGGCGCCGGGTCATGCGCAGCCAGCGATAGATGTTGCCGTCGGTGGGCGGCTGGTAGAGCGGCAGCACGATGTGGTTGAGCAGCATGCCCGACAGCGCCATGGTCACCACGATGATCAGGCCGCTGGCCGCCGACAGGCCGCCGACGAAGGCCACCAGCGCCAGCAGCGGATTGTCCAGCGCCAGGCCCACGCCCAGGGTGAAGTACTCCGGCGGCGTCGGCGAACCCAGCGCCAGGCCACCCCAGAGAATCGGCGGTACTGCCAGGCTGATCAGCAGCAGGAACAGCGGCAGGCCCCAGCTGGCGCTGACCAGCGCCTGGGGACTGAGATTCTCGGTAAAGGCCATGTGGTACATGTGCGGGGTGACGATGGCCGCAGCGAAGAACACCAGCAGCAGGATCCGCCAGGGGCCTTCCTGCAGCGGGGTGTGCAGGGTGGAGAGGGCGCTCTGGTTCTGCTGCAGCCAGGTCTCCAGGCCGTTGGGGCCGCCGAACACGGTATAGAGGGTGACGCCGCCGACGATGCCCAGGGCCAGCAGCTTGACCAGGGATTCGAAGGCGATGGCCACCACCAGGCCCTCGTGGCGCTCCTTGGAGTTGATCTGGCGCGCGCCGAAGAGCATGGCGAACAGGGTGATCAACAGGCAGAAGCCCAGCGCCGGGGCGTCCTGGGCGCGGGCCTGCACCAGGATGCCGGTGCTGGTGGCCACCGCCTGGATCTGCAGCGCCAGCAGTGGCAGCACAGCGATCAGCATGCCCAGACTGGTCAGGGCGCCGGCCCAGGTGCTGCGGAAGCGGAAGGCGAAGAGATCGGCCAGGGACGCCAGCTGGTAGGCACGGGTCAGGCGCAGGATGGGGTAGAGCAATACCGGCGCCAGCAGAAAGGCGCCGCACAGCCCCAGGTAATAGGCGAGAAAACCGTAGCCGTAGTCGTAGGCCAGGCCCACGGTGCCATAGAAGGCCCAGGCGCTGGCATAGACACCCAGCGACAGGGTGTAGATCAGCGGATGGCGCACCAGCCGGCGCGGCACCCAGCCCTTCTCGGTCATCCAGGCGACGCCAAAGAAGATCAGCAGGTAACCGGCGCTGATCAGGACCAGTTGGGACAGACTAAAGCTCGTCGGCATCGCGCTGGCTCTGCAGGATGAAGGTCACCACGATGAGAATGAGCCACAGCAGGTAGGGCCGATACCAGGCGCCGCTGGGAGCGATCCACCAATCCATGATGGCGGGGGAGAACAGATAGATGCCTACCACGAGGAGCAGGACCAGCCGGTAGATGTACATGCGCGGTTCCCGAACGGCGATGGCGCCATGGTAAAGCAAAAGCGCTGTACCCCGGAGAGGGAGGCTTCTACCGTGAAGGCTTACTTGCCCGCTGGAGTTCGCCAATGACCAGACCCCGCCTCGCCGCCGTGCTGGAAACCGCGCTCTATGTCGCCGATCTGCCGAGGGCCCGGCGCTTCTATGGCGAGGTGCTGGGCCTGGCGCCGCTGTTCGCCGACGACCGCCTGGCCGCCTATGCGGTGGGCGCCAGCGTCCTGTTGCTGTTCCAGCGGGGCACTACCGAGCAACCCGTCAGGTTGCCGGGCGGCTGCATCCCCCCTCACGGCGCCCAGGGCTGTCAGCACCTGGCCCTGGCGATCGCGGCGGATGAACTGGACGCCTGGGTCGGGCACCTGGCAGTCGCCGAGGTCGCCATCGAGGAACGTACCCAGTGGCCACGGGGCGCGATCAGCCTGTATTTCCGCGATCCGGACGGGCACCTGCTGGAACTGGTCACGCCCGGACTCTGGCCCAACTACTAGTCCGGCAGCTGGGCTTCGGCCAGGTGGGGCACCCGCGGGATCAGCGTGGCGTCCCAGTGGGCGACGCCCCAGGCCAGCACCCGGGTCGGGGACTCCTGGGCCAGCGCCGGCTGGGTCGGCTGGCCCAGGGCGCGCAGGGCGCGTACCAGCAGGGCGCCGGCCTGTTCGGCTGGCAGCGGCGGCGAGCGGTAACTTTTGCCCAGCTTGTGGCCGTCGGGCTGGATCAGCAGCGGCACGTGCAGATAGCACGGCGCCGGATGGCCGAGCAATTCCTGCAGATAGAGCTGGCGCGGCGTGGAGTCCAGCAGGTCGGCACCCCGCACCACGTCGGTGACTCCCTGCAGGGCATCGTCCATCACCACCGCCAGCTGGTAGGCGATCAGGCCGTCGCGACGCTGGATGACGAAGTCGCCCACCTCGCGTCCCAGGTGCTGGCGGAATTCGCCCTGCACCCGGTCGACGAAGCGGTAGTCCAGCTCAGGGGCGCGGATGCGGATGGCGGCGTCCGTCGCCGGCAGGCCGCGATTGCGGCAGTAGCCGGGGTATATCCCACCACTGCCTTCGAGCTGCTTGCGCGAGCAGTCGCAGGCATAGGCCAACCCGCTGGCCAGCCACTGCGCGATGACTGCGCGATAGGCGTCCAGGCGTTCGCTCTGGCGCAGCACCGGGCCGTCCCATTCGAAGCCATAGGCCTCCAGGGTAGTGAGAATGGCCGCCTGGGCGCCCGGGACCTCGCGTGGCGGATCCAGGTCTTCCATGCGCACCAGCCAGCGCCCGCCCGCGGCGCGGGCATCCAGGTAGGAGGCGAGGGCGGCGACCAGCGAGCCGAAGTGCAGATAGCCGCTGGGCGTGGGGGCGAAACGGCCGACATAGGGGCGCCTGGCCATAGCTCATCCTGTGAATGCCGGAAAAACCGAAATCTGAACAGAACAAAGGGCGCCGTAGCGCCCTCGTCGGTGAGGCAGCAGGACTCAGGTCCCGGTCTGCTTCTCGCGGATCTCGGCCAGGGTCTTGCAATCGATGCACAGACTGGCGGTCGGACGGGCTTCCAGACGGCGGATACCGATTTCCACGCCGCAGGAGTCGCACCAGCCGTATTCGTTGTCTTCGATCAGCTGCAGCGTCTCGTCGATCTTCTTGATCAGCTTGCGCTCGCGATCGCGGGCACGCAGTTCCAGGCTGAATTCCTCTTCCTGGGTCGCGCGGTCGGCCGGGTCGGCGAAGTTGGCCGCTTCTTCCTTCATGTGGTGCACGGTGCGATCGACTTCTTCGCGCAGTTCCTGCTTCCACTTGTTCAGAATGCCGGTGAAGTGGGCGCGCATGCGCTCACTCATGTATTCCTCGCCCTTGGCAGGCTGGTAGGGTTCGTAGCCACGGGCCAGATGATTGTTCTGCTGATTTGCTTCGCTGGGCATGATTGACCCTCTCACTTTCGCTGATCCTGTCCACAGGCTGGATGCGTTTCCAGGCCTCTCCATGTTGGAACGCCCGGGGTCTGTGGCTGCCGATGACGTCCCGCGCAATGCCGACGCCAGGCTGAATATGTTCTCGACTGGCCAGTCGCCCTGCGGATGCAAGCCGGCGAACTTACCAGAAGCTTCCAGGGGGCGCTACTACTGGCCTCCCGCTCCGTGCCGACGCGGCGGGTGCCGGTCTGCGAAGCCTTGGTTAGAATCCCGCCTTCGCCACAAGTTCGGACCCCGTCCATGTCCTATTCCTACAGCGCACGCAGCCAGGCCATCGAGCCCTTCCATGTGATGGCCCTGCTGGAGCGCGCAAATCAGCTCCAGGCCGCCGGGCACGACGTCATCCACCTGGAGATCGGCGAGCCCGATTTCACCACCGCCGCCCCGGTGGTCGCCGCTGGCCAGGCCGCGCTGGCAGCCGGTCAGACCCGCTATACCGCGGCCCGCGGCCTGCCGGAGTTGCGCCGCGCCATCGCCGCCTTCTATGGCGAGCGCTACGGCATCGACCTGGATCCGGAGCGGGTGCTGATCACCCCCGGTGGCTCGGGCGCCCTGCTGCTGGCCAGCGCCCTGCTGGTCGATCCCGGGCGGCACTGGCTGCTGGCCGATCCCGGCTATCCCTGCAACAGGCACTTCCTGCGCCTGGTGGAAGGCGCGGCTCAGCTGATCCCGGTCGGTGCCGACACCCGCTACCAGCTCACGCCCGAGCTGGTCGAGCGGCACTGGCAACCGGCCAGCGTCGGCGCCCTGGTGGCCTCGCCGGCCAATCCGACCGGCACCCTGCTCGATCGCGATGAACTCGCCGGGCTGTCGGCCGCCCTCAGGGCGCGGGGTGGTCACCTGGTGGTGGACGAGATCTACCACGGCCTGACCTACGGCCTGGACGCCCCCAGCGTGCTGGAGGTGGACGATTCGGCCTTTGTGCTCAACAGCTTCTCCAAGTACTTCGGCATGACCGGTTGGCGCCTCGGCTGGCTGGTGGCGCCGCCCGCCGCCGTGCCGGAGCTGGAAAAACTGGCGCAGAATCTCTACATCAGCGCCTCCACCGTGGCTCAGCAGGCGGCCCTGGCCTGTTTTACCCCAGAGGCCATGGCCATCTTCGAAGAGCGGCGCACCGAATTCGCTCGCCGGCGCGACTACCTGCTGCCGGCGCTGCGTGGCCTGGGCTTCGAAATCGCCGTCGAGCCTCAGGGCGCCTTCTATCTCTATGCCGACATCTCCGCCTTTGGCGGCGACGCCTATGCCTTCTGCCAGTTCCTGCTGGAGACCGAACACGTGGCCATCACCCCCGGCCTGGACTTCGGTCGCCACCGTGCCGACACCCATGTGCGCTTCGCCTACACCCAGTCGCTGCCGCGCCTGGAAGAGGCCGTCGCCCGCATCGCCCAGGGCCTGCAGCGCTGGAGGGCCCGGTGAGATTCGATCCGCCCCTGGAGGAGGGTCGCCTGCTGCGCCGCTACAAGCGTTTTCTCGCCGACATCGAGACCGCCAGCGGTGAGGTGCTGACCCTGCACTGCCCCAATACCGGGTCCATGCTTCACTGTCAGCCGGCGGGCGCCCGGGTCTGGTTCAGCCGGGCCAGTGGTCCCAAGCGCAAGCTGCCCGGCACCTGGGAACTGGTCGAGACGGATCACGGGCGCCTGGCCTGCATCAATACCGCCCGCGCCAATCGCCTGGTGGAAGAGGCCCTGCTGGCGGGTGGCATTCCCGAGCTGGCCGGCTTCACCGCCCTGCGCCGGGAGGTGGCCTACGGCCTGGAGAACAGTCGCGCCGATTTCCGCCTGGAGTATCCCGCCGGGCCGCTGTATCTGGAGGTGAAGAGCGTCACCCTGGGTTTTGCCGACACCACGGTCGCCGCCTTTCCCGATGCCGTGACCACCCGCGGGACCCGCCATCTGCGCGAGCTGGCGGCCCTGGCCGCGGCCGGCGAGCGGGCGGTGCTGCTCTATTGCGTGCTGCTCGATGGCATCGAGGCGGTGCGCCCGGCGGCGGAGATCGATGCCGCCTATGCCCTGGCGCTGGGCGAAGCCCGCCGGCAGGGCGTGCAGGTGCTGGCTTATGGGGCACGGCTCTCGCCCGCGGGTCTGCAGCTGGACCGACCGCTACGTCTCGCTGACTGAGCGGTCACAAAAAGCTGATCGCCCGGACAGGATCTGGCAGGCGCCTTGCTTACGGATATCGCCCATCGATCGCCGCTATCGGGCGATCCTGTCAGGAGTCTCTTGATGATCTCTGTGCTGGGCATGCTGTTGCTGGTGGCCATCGCCATCCTCTTTTCCCGCCAGCGGCGCGCCATTCGCGTGCGTACCGTGCTTGCGGCCTTTCTGTTGCAGGCGGGGCTCGGTCTGTTCGTCCTCTACATTCCCTGGGGCCAGCAGGTGCTCGGCAGCGTCTCCGGGGCCGTTTCCTCCCTGCAGCTCTATGCCGACAAGGGCATCGAATTCCTCTTCGGCGGCCTCGCCGGACCGAGGATGTTCGAGTACTTCGGTAACGGCGGCTTCGTCTTCGCCGTGCGGGTGCTGCCCCTGATCGTGTTCTTCGGCAGCCTGATCGCGGTGCTCTACTACCTGGGCATCATGGGCTGGATCATCCGTGTGGTGGGCGGGGCCTTGCACGCCCTGCTCGGCACCAGTCGGGTGGAGTCCACCACGGTCACCGCGACGCTGTTTCTCGGCCAGTCGGAAATGCCGCTGGTGGTGCGGCCCTTCATCGCCGATCTCACCCGCTCGGAGCTGTTCGCCATCATGGTCGGCGGGTTCGCCGCGGTGGCCGGTTCGGTGCTGCTGGGCTACGCCGGCATGGGCGTGGAACTCAAGTACCTGATCGCCGCCAGCTTCATGGCCGCCCCGGGCGGACTGCTGATGGCCAAGCTGATGGAGCCGGAGACGGAGCAGCCGCGCGACCAGGCCATGAAGACCCTGGGAGAGGGCGAGGAGCGTCCGGCCAACGTCATAGATGCGGCCGCCGAAGGCGCCCAGGTCGGTCTGCGCATCGCCCTGGCGGTCGGTGCCATGCTGCTGGCCTTCATCGCCCTGATCGCCCTGCTCAACGGCATCCTCGGCTGGTGCGGCGCCTGGTTCGGCGTGCCGCAACTGAGCATGCAACTGGTGCTGGGCTATCTGCTGGCGCCGGTGGCCTTCCTCATCGGGGTGCCCTGGAGCGAGGCGGTGCAGGCCGGTGGCTTCATCGGCCAGAAGCTGGTGCTCAACGAATTCGTCGCCTATGCCGACCTCTCGACCTACCTGGACCCGGTCAAGTCGGCGGCGGCTGGCGTCCAGCCGCTGTCGGCGCACACCCAGGTCATCGTCACCTTCGCCCTGTGCGGCTTCGCCAACCTCTCCTCCATCGCCATCCAGCTCGGCGGCCTGGGCGGCATCGCCCCGCAGCGGCGTCACGAACTGGCTCAGCTGGGCCTGCGCGCCATGCTTGGCGGCACCCTGGCCAACCTGATGAGCGCGGCCCTGGCCGGCTTCTTCATCGGCCTCTAGGTCGATGTCGATCGGACCATCGGGTCCACTTTATGGTGCACAGCTGGCCTGGGTGCGCCAAAACGTAACAGCGGATGACCGTGGCGTGCTGCGGCTTCGCCGCCACGCGTTGTCCGCGGCTTCTCAAGGCTTTTGCTCAGGAACCCTCCTCATGACGTTTTCCCGCCCCCGTCGCGTGTGCTTCGGCGCCTTATCGCTCCTGCTCTGCTGCAGCACTCAGCTGTTGGCCGCTCCCGCTGTCGCGACCGACAGCGCCCAGGGCGAGACCGCCAGTCCTGCCGCGCAACAGACGGAAAATCGCTCGCCCTATCTATCGTCCTGGTACAACCAGGATCTGACCCTGATCGGCAGCAAGGACATCAGCTTCGGCCCGCAGCCCGTGGACGACGTCTATCTGGAGTACGAGTACTTCGGCCGCAAGGGGCCCTTCGAACTCTATGGCTACATCGACGTGCCCAAGGTGCTTGGCATCGGCAACAGCCACGACTCCGGCGTCTGGGACCGCGGTTCGCCCCTGTTCATGGAGCACGAACCGCGGATTTCCCTCGATCAGCTCACCGGCCGCTCGCTGGCCTTCGGGCCGTTCAAGGAGTGGTACCTGGCCTTCGACTGGATCTACGATCACGGCAGCAGCCAGGCCAGTCGGCAGAACACCCTCTACGCCGGCTTCGGTACCGACATCGAGACCCGTACTCCGGTACTGCTGTCCGCCAACCTCTACGGCCGCCGCCAGTGGGAAAACTATGGCGCCGCCAACGAGGATTCCTGGGACGGCTATCGGGCCCAGCTCAAGTACATCTGGCCGCTGGCCAGGTTCGACAACGGCGCCTCCCTGACCTATGTCGGCTTCACCAACTTCGATTTCGGCTCGCAGTTGGGCGACGAGCCGGGGCGTACGGCCAATGCCACCGTGTCCACCAACGTGCTGCTCTATGCCTTCACCCACCTGCGCTTCATGTTCGCGGCGCGGCACTTCCACAATGGCGGCAACTGGCGCGACGGTACCGAGCTGAACTTTGGCGAGGGTGATTTCGAGGGTCGCTCCAACGGCTGGGGCTACTATGCGGGGGTGGGTTATCAATTCTGATCTGGAGACTGTCATGAGCACCAACCTGCCTGCGCACCTCGCCGCATTGCTTCCGGAAGCGGTCGCTGCAGCCGAGCGCGCCTACTGTCCGCATTCGGAATTTCCCGTGGGCGCCGCCCTGCTGACCGCCGAGGGCGAGGTCATCCATGGCTGCAACGTGGAAAACATCTCCTACGGCCTGACCAACTGCGCCGAGCGCAGCGCCCTGTTCGCCGCCATCAGCCGAGGCCTGCCGCCGCGCAGCTTCGCTGCCATGGCCATCCATGCGCCGGGCGTCCCCCTGATCAGTCCCTGCGGCGCCTGCCGGCAGGTGCTGCTGGAGCTGATGGCGCCCGACGCGACCATCGTCTGCAGCGGCAGCGAACCCGGCCGTACCCGCACCTGGACCCTGGCCGAGCTGCTGCCCGGCGCCTTTGACGACTTCTAAGGAGTCCGCCCATGTGGCTCGCCCAGGAAGTGATCCGCCAGAAGCGCGATGGCCTGGAGGTGTCCGCTGCGGATCTCCAGCGCCTGGTCCGCGGCATCGCCGACGACAGCCTCAGTGAAGGCCAGATCGCCGCCTTCGCCATGGCTACCCTGCTGCGCGGCATGACCGCTGCGGAGCGCACCGCCCTGACCCTGGCCATGCGCGACAGCGGCCAGGTGCTGCACTGGGACCTGCCGGGGCCGGTGGTGGACAAGCATTCCACCGGCGGCGTGGGCGATCTCACCAGCCTGGTGCTGGCACCGCTGCTCGCCGCCTGTGGCTGCCATGTGCCGATGATCTCCGGGCGCGGCCTGGGCCATACCGGCGGCACCCTCGACAAGCTGGAGAGCATCCCCGGCTATTGTATCCGTCCTGGCCTCGCGCGCTTTCGCCAGGTGGTGGCCGAGGTGGGTTGCGCCATCGTCGGTCCGGACGCCGATCTGGCCCCGGCCGATCGCCGCCTCTATGCCATTCGCGACGTCACCGCCACGGTGGAATCGGTGGACCTGATCACCGCCTCCATCCTGGCCAAGAAGCTGGCCGCCGGCCTGGACGTGCTGGTCATGGACGTCAAGACCGGCGGCGGCGCCTTCATGGCCGAGCAGGAAGCCGCCCTGCGCCTGGCCGACAGCATCGTCGAGGTCGCCGAGGCGGCAGGTGTCCGTACCCGCGCCCTGGTCACCGACATGGGCCAGCCCCTGGCGCGCAGCGCCGGCAATGCCCTGGAAGTGGAGGAGGCGATCGCCCTGCTGGCCGGCGAGGTGCGCAGCGCGCGCCTCTGGCAGGTGATCCAGGTGCTGGCCGAGGAGACGCTGCAATTGGCCGGACTGGCCGACGATGCCATCGCGGCCGAGCGCCTGGTGCTTGAGGCCTGGCAGAGCGGCGCCGCCCTGGCGCGTTTCGCGGCGATGAACCTGGCCCTGGGCGGCCCGTCCGACCTGACCGAGCGGCCCTGGCAGCATCTCCCTCGGGCTCCGATCGTGCGCGCCGTCCATCCGGCCCGCCCGGGCTGGGTGCAGCAGGTCGATACCCGTGCCTTGGGTCTGCTGGTGGTCGAACTGGGTGGCGGTCGACAGCGCCCGGAAGATGAAGTGGATCCTGCCGTAGGCCTGGCTGATCTGGCATTGCCCGGCGAGTGGGTCGACGAGAATCGGCCTCTAGGTCTGATCCATGCCGGCGACGCCCACCGTGCCGCGCGGGCTGCCCGGCAACTGCAGGCGGCCTATGTTCTGGGTGAGGAGCGGCCGACTGATGCTGTGCCAGTCGTACTGGATCGCCGCTAGCGTCAGATTCCGGACAAAAAAAGACCCGGCAGAGCCGGGTCCAAAACCGTGATTAGCCTGATGAGGAGATAACCCGAAGACCACTGCTGGACCTCCAGTTATCGACCGATCTCGCGACCGGCTGAGTTGAATAATAACAATTCTCATTCCATCGTCAAGCGTATTCGAGAATATTTCTTAATTACTGCCAGCGGGGCGCTCCGGGGCAGTGCGCAGGCGAGTGACTTCCTTGTTCAGCGTATCGATATGGCGCGCCATGTTCTCGATCAGGCTGTGGGCGATGCGCGGGGTGGTCTCCATCAGCGAGACGAACTGATCCTGGGGAATCACCAGCACGGTGCAGACGGTCTTGGCGATGACGCTGGCGGTACGCGGCGTATGGGTGAAGACCGCCAGGGCGCCGACGATCTCGTCCTGGCAGACCTCGCCGACCTTGCAGCCATCCACCCAGGCCTCGGCATGGCCTTCGGTGATGACGAAGACGTGCTCGGCGGAGTCGCCCTGGCGGATGATGACCTCGCCGGCGGCATAGCGACGGAAGCCGGTCGCCGGCTGGGTGACCGGCGGCTTGAGCCGGATCAGCGCCTGGGCCAGCAGCGACTGCTGGCCCAGCATGTACTTCAGCAGGGCATCGCGCTGGACCGGCGTGGCGGTGGCCGCCGCGAGAAAGGTCTCGCGGTCGTAGGGCAGCACCCGCACGTCGGCCTCGCTCTCGTAGTTGAGGATCGGCAGGTCCAGGGTGCGCCCCAGGCCGATCAGATCGCCCTCGCCGAGCTGGAACAGCGCCCGCTGATCCAGCACCACCCGCAGCGGGCCGCGCTGGATCAGATAGACCTCGTCATTGCGCATCCAGTCCTGCAGCAGGGCGGCGGGACTCAGCTGCAGCGGCTGCCGACTCGGCGCCACACCACTGACCAGCAGCGCCGGAATGGCCTGCAGCGCCTGACGCAGCTGATCGACATAGGGAGGCTGATCGCCGATGAGGTACATGGTGCCAATTCCTTCTTGTTACGCAGAGGTTGTGACGTGGGTCGCACGATAAGCCGCTCGTCGGCGACCGTAAATCCACAACTCCACGAGCTGTGACGGAACGCTTGTTCTGCCTCCCAGGAGGTCGCGGTCAGACCGACGCACGACCCAGGCGGCGCAGCAGTCGAGCCGGCAGGGCCTCCAGCTGTCCCGCGCGCTCCAGCTCCACCACCAGCGCCCGATCCTGCTCGGCGGGTTCGAGCGGATCCTGCGCCTGGCGCTGGGCTGCCACCACCGCGAGGGTGGCTTCGGAAGGGTCGGTCCCCTCGGCCTGGCGCTCCTGCAGCCAGCGGGCGATGAGTTCGTCGTCCGCCTGGCAGTCGATGATCAGCAGGGGGGCGGCCTGGGCTTCGGCCAGGGCCTGGGCCGCGGCGCGCTGGGCCTGCTTGAGATAGGTGGCGTCGAGCACCAGCGGATAGCCGGCCGCCAGCACCTGGGCGCCGATCTCGTGCAGTCGCGCATAGGTGGCTTCGCCGGCTGCGGCGCTGTAACGGGTGGCTTCGTCGCTGTCGACATAGAGGCGCTGGCGCTCGACATCGGATCTCAGCCGAATGGCGCCGAGCGCCTCGACCAGGGCCAGGGCCACGGTGCTCTTGCCGATGCCCGAGACGCCATGCATCACCGCCGCGAAAGGCTGAGGCACCTGGGTGTAGCCCTCGGCCAGGGCCGTGTAGCTGCGATAGCTGGCGAGGATCTCGGCCCGCAGCGCCGGCTCCTCGGCCTGGCCCAGGCGGAACAGGGCGATCTTGGCGCGCACCATGGCGCGATAGGCCTTGTAGAAGTCGAGCAGGGCAAGACCGGCATAGTCGCCGGTCGCCTCGAAGTAGGCGTTGACGAATCTGTTGCTCAGCGCCTTGAGACCCCGGTCTTCCAGGTCCATGGCCAGGAAGCCGGCATCGCCCATGGTGTCGGTCAGGCGGAAGGGCTCGTTGAACTCGATGCAGTCGAACAGCACCACCTCGCCGTCGAGCAGGGTGGCGTTGGCCAGGTGGATGTCGCCGTGGCATTCGCGGATGAAGCCGTCTCGGCAGCGGGTCTCGAACAGCGGCAGCAGGCGGGCGTAGCTGGCTTCGGCCCAGGCTTCCAGCTGATCGAGCTGCTTGAGGTCGGCCGCCTCGCCGAGCATGGCGCGGATCTGCTCGAAATTCTGCCGCACCGGCGCCATGGCGGCGTCCGGGGTGCACAGCGGATGCTCGGTTGCCACCAGGGGCGCTGCCAGGTGGAAGCGGGCGATCTGGGCGGCCAGGGCATCGATGTGGGCCTCGGTCAGTTCGCCGCGTTGCTGCACTTCGCTGAGCAGCTGGCTCTGGGGGAATTCGCGCATGCGCAGGGCGTATTCGATCACCGGACCGCTGCCATCCAGCTCGGGAGCGCCTTCGCTGCCGGTGATGGCCACCACGTCCCGGTAGAGATCGCGGGTCAGGCGCTGATTGAGGCGCAGCTCCTCACGGCAGAAGTGACCGCGGGCCTCCAGGTCGGTGAAGTCGAGGAAGCCGAAGTTCACCGGCTTCTTGATCTTGTAGGCGACCTCGCCGGTCAGCACGACCCAGGAAATATGGGTTTCGATCACCCGGAACGCCGAGGTGGGATGGGGATAGAGCGCCGGGTTCTGCAGGGCGGAAATCAGGAGCTGGCTCACGGGCGGTCCTTGTAGGAAATGGATGGCGGCATTATCGCTGCCAGGGCGGTCCACGCAAGCCAAGACACCGGGAAGGGGCATCCTTGAACCCCAGCTGACGAAGCGCTTGTGGGCCGCTGTCGGCCAACGGGCAAGTGCGTATAATGCGCCGCCATGAAGCGACCCCGATCCTCTCGTTCCCGCAAGCGCAAGACCTTTGACTGGCGCCGTCTGTCCGGCTGGGCAGTCAAGCTTGGTCTGGTCGCGCTGGTAGCCCTGGCTGGCGTATGCATCTATCTGGATGCCGTGGTCCAGGAAAAATTCTCCGGCAAGCGCTGGACCATCCCGGCCAAGGTCTATGCCCGGCCGCTGGAATTGTTCAATGGCGTCAAGCTCAGCCGTGACGACTTCCTCACCGAACTCGATGCCCTCGGCTATCGCCGCGAGAAGACCGTGGACGGCCCCGGCAGCGTCTCCGTGGGCGCCTCCACGGTCGAGCTGAACACCCGCGGCTTCCAGTTCTACGAAGGCGTCGAACCGGCCCGGGCGATCCGCGTGCGCTTCGCCGGCGGCACCGTCTCCGGCGTTAGCGCCCTGGATGGCAGCAACCTGGCCGTGGCCCGCCTGGAACCGCTGATGATCGGCGGCATCTATCCGGCGCATAACGAGGATCGCATCCTCATCAAGCTCGACCAGGCGCCACCGCACCTGGTCGATGGCCTGGTGGCCGTCGAGGACCGCGAGTTCTGGCATCACCACGGCGTCTCGCCCAAGTCCATCGCGCGCGCCGTCTGGGTCAACGCCACCAGCGGCCAGGTGCGCCAGGGTGGCAGTACCCTGACCCAGCAGCTGGTCAAGAACTTCTATCTCACCAACGAGCGCAGCATCACCCGCAAGGGCACCGAAGCCCTGATGGCGCTGCTGCTGGAGCTGCACTACAGCAAGCAGGAAATCCTCGAGGCCTATCTCAACGAGGTATTCCTCGGTCAGGATGGCTCGCGCGCCATCCACGGCTTCGGTCTGGCCGCCCAGTACTTCTTCGGCCAGCCCTTCAGCGAACTGAAACTGCATCAGGTCGCCCTGCTGGTCGGTCTGGTGAAGGGCCCGTCCTACTACAACCCGCGTCGCTATCCCGAGCGCGCCATGGCCCGCCGCAATCTGGTACTCGACCTCATGGCCGAGCAGGGCGTGGTCAGCGCCACCGAGGCCGAGGCCGCCAAAGCCCGCCCGCTGGGCATCACCAAGGCCGGCAGCCTGACCAACAGTTCCTTCCCGGCCTTCGTCGACCTGGTCAAGCGTCAGCTCAAGCAGGACTACCGCGACGAAGACCTCACCGAGGAAGGGCTGCGCATCTTCACCAGCTTCGACCCCATCCTGCAGACCAAGGCCGAAGCGGCCATGGCCGAGGCTTTGAAGCGCATCGATGGTCGCAAGGGCGCGGAAAACGTCGAGTCGGCCATGGTGGTGACCAATCCGGAAACCGGTGAGGTCCAGGCGCTGCTGGGTGGCCGCGATCCGCGCTTCGCCGGCTACAACCGCGCCCTCGATGCGGTGCGCCAGGTCGGTTCGCTGATCAAGCCGGCGGTCTATCTCACCGCCCTGGAACGCCCCAGCAGGTACACCCTGACCACCCTGATCCAGGACGAGCCCTTCTCGGTGAAAGGCGCCGACGGCCAGGTCTGGCGGCCGCAGAACTACGAGCACAAGGCGCACGGCACCATCTTCCTCTATCAGGGGCTGGCGCATTCCTACAACCTCTCCACGGCGCGCCTGGGCCTGGACCTGGGGCTACCCGAGGTGCTCAAGACCGTCGAGCGCCTGGGCGTGAGTCGCGCCCTGCCGCCTTATCCGGCGACCCTGCTCGGTGCCGGCGCCCTGACGCCCATGGAAGTGGCGACCATGTACCAGACGCTGGCCAACGGCGGCTTCAATACCCCGCTGCGCAGCATCCGCAGCGTGCTCGACGCCAATGGCGAGCCGCTCAAGCGCTATCCGTTCCAGATCGAGCAGCGCTTCGATACCGGCGCCATCTACCTGGTGCAGTACGCCATGCAGCGTGTCATGCGCGAGGGCACCGGCCGCTCGGTCTACAACCAGATCCCCACCAGCGTGAACCTGGCGGGCAAGACCGGTACCACCAACGATTCCCGCGACAGCTGGTTCTCCGGCTTCAGCCAGGATCTGCTGGCGGTGGTCTGGCTGGGTCGCGACGACAACGGCAAGACACCGCTGACCGGTGCCACAGGCGCCCTGCAGGTCTGGAGCAACTTCATGCGCCGCGCCGATCCGGTCTCCCTGGATATGCCGGTGCCGGACAACATCACCCAGGCCTGGGTCGATGCCACCACCGGCCGCGGCACGGATCCCTCGTGTCCCAATGCCGTGCAGATGCCTTATATTCGCGGCAGTGAACCGCCAGCGGGCGCCTCCTGTGGCGCGCCGGCCGCACCCGCCACCGGCGGTAACGGCAACAGCGGCAGTCCGGTCATGGATTGGGTCAAGGGTTGGTTGAATTGAGAGGTCCCAAGGTGACGAAAGCAGTCTGGCCGGTGATGATCGCCGGTGTTCTCCTCGCCGGTTGCGCCGCGCCGCAGCGTGGCGCCATCCCCGTGGTCGATTCCGGCGGTCCGGTGTCCAACGGCGAACTCTATCGCCAGGGCAACAACCGGCCCCTGCCGGCGCAGCGCCAGGCCCCGGTGGCCGCAGCGCCCAGCGCACCGGCCGATGCTGGGGTGACCGTCATGGTGCCGGGCGGCAGTTCCGCGCCCCTGGAGACCTATGCCGCGCCGGCGGCCTCGGCGCCGCTGATCACCTCGTCCAGCCCCGGCACGCCGCCCGCCCAGGCGCCGGTGCAGCCCAGCTATTCGCAGCCGGTCTATCCGCCCGCCACTCAGGGCGCCGCCGCTGCCAGCAGCGCGCCGACTGGCATCCCCTCCGCCAGCACTTCCACGGGCGGCGGCCTGGCTGCCGACGAGCAGCTCGACGGTCCGGTGCTGGCCCTGCTGACCACTGCCCAGCAACAGCAGGGTGGTGGCGATCTCAACGGCGCCTCCTCGAGCCTGGAGCGCGCCATGCGCATCGCCCCGCGCGAGCCCCAGGTGCTCTATCGCCTGGCCCAGGTGCGCCTGGCGCAAAACGATCCGGCCCAGGGCGAGCAACTGGCCCGTCGCGCCCTGACCTACGCCAATGGTCGTCCGGCCCTGCAGGCCAGTCTCTGGCAGTTGATCGCCCAGGCCCGTGAAGCCCAGGGCGATGCCTCCGGGGCCGCCCTGGCCCGGCAGAAGGCGCAGGTGGGTACCTGATGGACGAGCGCCTGCCCGCCCTGGCCGATCAGCTGCTGCAGATCGAGCGTGAATTGCGCCTGCTCGGCTGGTGGTCGGCGCAGGCGCCCAGCGCCGAGGCCCTGGCCAGCCAGGAGCCCTTCTGCGTCGATACCCTGAGCTTCGCCCAGTGGCTGCAGTGGATCTTCGTGCCACGGATGAAGCTGATCATCGAAAGCGATGCGGTCCTGCCGGCGCGCTCGGGCATCCGGCCGATGGCCGAAATGGTCTACCAGGGCAATCTCGATCCGGTCCTGCCCCTGCTCGCGTCCCTGGCCGAATTCGACCGCATCATCGAAGGCCCCTGAGCTACTTGCCGCAGTTCTGCTCGATGGACAGCTGGGTCTCGGCCAGCCGCTGCTGACGCTCCTCTTCGCTCAGCCGCCGCGTCTCGCCACGACCGGACTGCACCAGGATGCGTGGATTGTTGCGCAGCTGCGCCAGATTCTGGCGCGCCTGGTCGCACTGCTCCTTGAGCTTGTTCTGCTCCTCGCGCACCTGCGCCTTCACCTGGCGATCCAGCTCCTGCTGCTGGGCATCGTTGGACACCGACGGCTGCTGGGCGCCGTTGGGCATCTTGTAGGTGGGCGCAGTGCCACCGCCATTGATCTGCGGCGCCGTCTTCACGTCCACCTCGTTGGCCTTCTGGCCCTCGGGCGGCTGGGCACTGAAATGGGTGACACCCTTGTCGTCGGTCCACTTGTAGACCTGCGCGGCCTGGGCGGACAGGCTGCAGGCGAAAGCCAGGGCGGAAAGCCAGAAGATCGAGCGCATGGGAATCCTGGAAGGGGAGAGGACAGGACTTCACTATAAGAGGAGACGTCGACCTTTTCATCACGGCTGATCGCCGACGACCGATTGCGCCCGGTTGCACCTTTCGGCTTGACTTGCACCGGTCGAATGCGAACAATCCAAAGTTCGCTGTAGCGAGTCGGCCCAAAGCTGACTGCTCGGCAGACCATGAGGTGCCTACCCGCGCCGCCACAGTCAAATACCCTGCACCGCGTTACCTCGCGTCGGGTGGAAGCTCCAGCATTCATCGGAATCTTCCAACAAGGCTTTCTAGGCAGCTGAATCGTCGGTGACCACCGTCGCCCATGCTCTGCCTTGCAGTCAACCGAACCTTGAGCGTCCACCAATGGGCGCTCGCCATGCGTGGAATGAGGTGATACGTGGAGCTATTAACTGGCGCTGAGATGGTCGTCCGCTTCTTGCGCGACGAGGGCGTGAAACACATCTACGGGTACCCGGGCGGTGCCCTGCTGCACATCTACGACGCCCTGTTCAAGGAACCGGCGCTGAACCACATCCTGGTTCGTCACGAACAGGCCGCCACCCACATGGCTGACGGCTATGCCCGCGCCACCGGCAAGGCCGGCGTGGTCCTGGTGACCTCCGGCCCCGGTGCGACCAATGCCATCACCGGCATCGCCACCGCCTACATGGACTCCATTCCCATGGTGGTCCTGTCCGGGCAGGTGCCGAGCAACATGGTGGGCACCGACGCCTTCCAGGAAACCGACATGGTCGGCATCTCCCGGCCGATCGTGAAGCACAGCTTCATCATCAAGCATCCCTCCGAGATCCCCGAAGTCCTCAAGAAGGCCTTCTACCTCGCCGAGTCCGGCCGTCCCGGTCCGGTGGTGGTCGACATCCCCAAGGACATGGGCGATCCGACCAAGAAATTCGAATACGTCTATCCGAAGAAGATCAAGCTGCGCTCCTACAATCCGGCGCAGCGCGGTCATTCCGGGCAGATCCGCAAGGCCATCGAAATGCTGGTGGCGGCCAAGCGCCCGGTTCTCTACGCCGGTGGCGGGGTCATCCTCGGCGGCGCCTCCGCGGCCCTCACCGAGCTGGCGCGCCTGCTCAACCTGCCGGTCACCAATACCCTGATGGGGCTCGGCGGCTATCCGGGCAGCGATCGCCAGTTCCTCGGCATGCTCGGCATGCACGGCAGCTACCCGGCCAACCTGGCCATGCACCACAGCGACGTCATCCTCGCCGTGGGCGCACGCTTCGATGACCGCGTCATCAACGGCGCCACGCGCTTCTGCCCGAACGCCAAGATCATCCACGTCGACATCGACCCGGCGTCGATCTCCAAGACCATCAAGGCCGACGTGCCCATCGTCGGTCCGGTCGACAGCGTCCTCACCGAGATGGTCGCCGTGGTCCGCGAGCTGAGCGAGAAGCCCCACGCCGAAAGCCAGGCCGCCTGGTGGAAGCAGATCGAGGAATGGCGTGGCGGTCGCGAGATGTTCCCCTACGACAAGGGCGACGGCAGCATCATCAAGCCGCAGACCGTCATCGAGACCCTGTACGATGTCACCGCGGGCGATGCCTACATCACCTCGGACGTGGGCCAGCACCAGATGTTCGCCGCCCAGTACTACCGCTACGACAAGCCCAATCGCTGGATCAACTCCGGCGGCCTCGGCACCATGGGCTTCGGCTTCCCGGCGGCCATGGGCGTCAAGCTCAACTTCCCGGACGCCGACGTCGCCTGCGTCACCGGTGAAGGCAGCGTGCAGATGAACATCCAGGAACTCTCCACCTGCATGCAGTACGACCTGCCGGTGAAGATCGTCTGCCTTAACAACGGTGCCCTGGGCATGGTCCGCCAGTGGCAGGACATGCAGTACAGCAGCCGCTACTCCCACTCCTACATGGAATCCCTGCCGGACTTCGTCAAGCTGGCCGAGGCCTATGGCCACGTCGGCATGCGCATCGAGCGTCTGGAAGACCTCAAGCCGATGATGGCCGAGGCCTTCGCCATGAAGAATCGCCTGGTCTTCCTCGACATCGCCGTGGACAACACCGAACACGTCTATCCGATGCAGATCAAGGATGGCGCGATGCGCGACATGTGGCTGAGCAAGACGGAGCGGACCTGAACATGAGACACATCATCTCCCTGCTGCTGGAAAACGAGCCCGGCGCCCTATCCCGCGTGGTCGGCCTGTTTTCCCAGCGCAACTACAACATCGAAAGCCTCACAGTCGCCGCGACCGAAGATCCGACCCTGTCGCGCCTGACCCTGACCACCATCGGCCAGGAAGAGACGGTCGAGCAGATCACCAAGAACCTCAACAAGCTCATCGAGGTGGTGAAGCTGGTCAACCTGTCCGAGAGCGCCCACATCGAGCGCGAACTCCTGCTGATCAAGGTCAAGGCCACCGGCGCCCAGCGCGCCGAGGTCAAGCGCACCACCGATATCTTTCGCGGCCAGATCGTCGATGTCGGCAGCAGCGTGTATACCATTCAGCTGGCGGGCACCAGCGAGAAGATCGACAGCTTCATCCAGGCGATCGGCGCCGCGTCCATCCTCGAGGTGGTGCGTAGCGGCGTGACCGGAATTTCCCGTGGCGACAAAGCCCTGAGCATCTGATACCCCCTTTTCCAGGAGAACCTGCAATGCGCGTTTACTACGACAAAGACTGTGACCTTTCCATCATCCAGGGCAAGAAGGTCGCCATCATCGGCTACGGCTCCCAGGGCCACGCCCACGCCTGCAACCTGAAGGACTCCGGCGTCGACGTCGTCGTCGGCCTGCGCAGCGGCTCGGCCACCGTGGCCAAGGCCGAGGCCCATGGCCTGACCGTCAAGCCGGTCAAGGACGCGGTCGCCTCCGCCGACGTGGTCATGATCCTGACCCCCGACGAATTCCAGTCCAAGCTGTACAAGGACGAAGTCGAGCCGAACCTGAAGCAGGGCGCCACCCTGGCCTTCGCCCACGGTTTCGCCATCCACTACAACCAGGTCGTGCCCCGCGTTGACCTGGACGTCATCATGATCGCGCCCAAGGCCCCGGGTCACACCGTGCGTTCCGAGTTCGTCAAGGGCGGCGGCATCCCTGATCTGGTCGCCGTCCACCAGGACGCTTCCGGCAATGCCAAGAACGTCGCCCTGTCCTACGCCTGTGGCGTCGGCGGCGGCCGTACCGGCATCATCGAAACCACCTTCAAGGACGAGACCGAAACCGACCTGTTCGGTGAGCAGGCCGTGCTGTGCGGTGGTGCGGTCGAGCTGGTCAAGGCCGGTTTCGAAACCCTGGTCGAAGCCGGCTACGCGCCGGAAATGGCCTACTTCGAGTGCCTGCACGAACTGAAGCTGATCGTCGACCTCATGTACGAAGGCGGCATCGCCAACATGAACTACTCGATCTCCAACAACGCCGAGTACGGCGAGTACGTGACCGGCCCCGAGGTGATCAACGCCGAGTCGCGCGCCGCCATGAAGAATGCGCTCAAGCGCATCCAGAATGGCGAGTACGCCAAGATGTTCGTGGCCGAGGGTGCCTCCAACTACGCTTCCATGACCGCCTACCGTCGCAACAACGCGGCTCACCCGATCGAGCAGGTCGGCGAGAAGCTGCGTGCCATGATGCCCTGGATCGCGTCGAACAAGATCGTCGACAAGACCAAGAACTGATCGAGCAGGGCGCCAGCCCTGTAACGAACGGTAAAGACGCGGCCTCGGCCGCGTTTTTTATTGCACTGCCCACGACCCCGGCAATGCCTTAGCATGAGAGGTTAGGCTGAACCCTATCCTCAAGAGGTCAGTCCAACCCGTCAGGTAATGCCCAAGGAAAATCCATGAGCGAGCGTCCCGAAGAAACCCCGTCCAATACCACCACCGATGGCCTCATCCCCGTGGATGAGCACATCGAGGAGACGCAGGACGCCCAGGGTCGCAAGATCAGACGCCGTGGCGTGTACCTGCTGCCCAACCTCTTCACCACTGCGGCCCTCTTTGCCGGTCTCTATTCGATCATCAAGGGTGTCGCGGCTCAGACCGCCTTCATCCAGGGGCAGTACGAGATCGCTTCCGCCGGCTTCTCCGCCGCCGCCGCCGCCATCTTCATTGCCATGGTGCTCGATGGCCTGGATGGCCGGGTCGCCCGCATGACCAACACCCAGAGCGCCTTCGGCGAGCAGTACGATTCGCTTTCCGACATGGTCGCCTTCGGCGTCGCGCCGGCGATCCTGGCCTTCCAGTGGGCCCTGAGCGGCCTGGGTAATGTCGGCTGGGCCGTTGCCTTCATCTATGTGGCAGGCGCCGCCTTGCGTCTGGCGCGCTTCAATACCCAGATCGGTTCGGTGGACAAGCGCTACTTCATCGGCCTGGCCAGTCCTTCCGCGGCTGCCTTGGTGGCCGGTACCGTCTGGTGCTTCAGTGACTTCGGCATCCAGGGCTCCAAGCTGTCCCTGCTGGTAGCCCTGATGGTCGCCGCGGCTGGCATGCTCATGGTCAGCAACTTCAAGTACTGGAGCTTCAAGACCCTAGGCCTGAAAGGGCGGGTGCCCTTCGTGGTCATCCTGATCGCCGTGCTGGTCTTCGCCGTGGTCTTCACCGACCCGCCGCGCGTGCTGCTGCTGGGCTTCCTGGCCTATGCCGTCTCCGGCCCCTTCACCACCCTCTGGCGCAATCGCCGTGTCGGCCGCGGCTAGCCGCACGAGAGGTCTATAGGAAAGGGGGGGGCTGCGTAAGCAGCCCCCCCCTTTCTTTTTTGGCCTTTGTGAAAATAACCTGTTGACCTGTCCTGAAACTCCCCTATAATGCGCCCCACTTC
>NZ_JAQYZY010000038.1:0-9505 GCF_028640825.1 Pseudomonas sp. LA5 | reverse complement strand
GCCATACCGGCATCTCGCGCATGGGATCGGTCCGCTTACGAAGTGCGCTATACCTACCCGCCGTCGTGGCGCTGACCTACAACCCGGCTATCAAGGCGCAAGCCGAGCGTCTGAAAACCAGGGGGAAGAAAGGTAAACAAACCGTCTGCGCCGCCATGCGCAAGCTGCTGACCATCGCCTATGGCGTGCTCAAATCAGGCAAGCCTTTCGACCCTGCTTTAGCGATTGCACACTGAGGGGCGAAGACGGTATCTACGGGGCTATCGCGGACCGCCATGGCCGCGCTAAAAACGCTCGCCCCTACACCTCCACCACCGCCAACGGCTGCCCCAGGCGTCGGCGGAATTCCTCCAGGAAGGCCCGGGCGAAGGCCCGCGCCGGCCAGTGGTTGAAGATGAAGCCCAGGTCGGAAAAGGCGCAGGGCTGGGGGAAATCGAAGCCGTTGATGTCGTCTTCGTGAGCGCATTCCGGGCAGGCGAAGTTGTCGCTTTCCGCCGGCATCCAGACTTCCAGGTGCTCGAACAGCGCCTCGCCAATCTCCCGGCGGCAGGCGGGGCAGCGGGCGCGGCCCTCGAAGCCGGCCAGCGGGGTGAAGATGCAGCGTTCGGTGACGATCTCCAGGCCGCCGTCGGCGAAGTCGCGCGGATCGTCCATGCCTGGCGCCAGGCGCAGCACCTCGGTCAGTCGCGGCCCCGGCGCATGGCCACGCCGGCCGCGACTGGGCAGGCAGGGCGAGGCTTCGGCCCTGACCACGCCGCTGGCGGCGAGCCAGCCGAGAATCTCCACGGCGGTGCGCTCCACCCGCGGATGGCTGGAAATGCGGGGAGCGAGGATGGTCTGGCGCAGGGTCATGGAACACGCGTCTCGAAGGAAGGGGCGCGCAGCTTAATGGGCTGCTCGCCGCACGCCCAGAGCTGCTAAGGTGAGGCCGACGAAAGCCACAGAAAGCGCCCCATGTTCAAGGACCCCTTCGCCCGCCTCGGTCTCGATCGCGAGGTGCTCAGCGTCAGCCAGCTCAACAGCCGCGCCCGGGTGCTGCTGGAAGATGTCTTCGCCCAGGTCTGGGTCGAGGGCGAGATCTCCAACCTGGCCAAGCCCGCCTCGGGCCACCTCTACTTCACCTTGAAGGACGGCCAGGCCCAGGTGCGTTGCGCGCTGTTCCGCCAGCACGCCAGCCGGGTGCGCCAGGCGCTGCGCGACGGCCTGGCGGTCAAGGTGCGCGGCAAGGTCTCGCTGTTCGAAGGCCGCGGTGACTACCAGCTGATTCTCGACAGCGTCGAGCCGGCCGGCGACGGCGCCCTGCGCCTGGCCTTCGAGGCGCTCAAGGAGCGCCTCGCCGCCGAAGGACTGTTCGCCGCCGAACGCAAGCGCGCACTGCCCGCCCATCCGCAGCGCATCGGCATCGTCTCCTCGCCCACCGGCGCGGTGATCCGCGACATCGTCAGCGTGTTCAAGCGACGGGCGCCCCAGGTCGAACTGACGCTGATCCCCACCGCGGTGCAGGGCCGCGAGGCCACCGCCCAGATCGTCCGCGCCCTGCAACTGGCCGATCGCCAGGGCTTCGATGCGCTGATCCTGGCGCGCGGCGGCGGCTCCCTGGAAGACCTCTGGTGCTTCAACGAAGAACCCGTGGCCCGCGCCCTGGCCGCCTGCCAGACCCCGGTAGTGAGCGCCGTGGGGCACGAGACCGATGTCTCCATCGCCGACTTCGTCGCCGATGTCCGCGCCCCTACCCCGTCGGCGGCGGCGGAATTGCTCGCCCCCCACAGCGCCGACCTGCGCCAGCGCCTGGACGGCCTGCATCGCCAACTGCTCTTGCGCATGCGCGAACGGCTGGCCCGCGAACGGCTGCGCCTGGACGCCTGCAGCCGGCGCCTGCGGCATCCAGGCGAGCGCCTGCGCCAGCAGGCCCAACGGCTGGACGATCTGGATCTGCGCCTGCGCCGCGCCTATGTCATCGCCCAGAATCGCCGTCGCGATCGCCTGGCGCACCTGGACACCCGGCTGGCCGGCCAGCATCCCGGGCGCCAGCTGGCCCTGCTGCGCCAACGGCTGGAGCAACTGGCCGAACGCCTGCCGCGGGTCATGCAGCGGCAGCTGAAGGAGCGTCAGCAGCGCCTGGCCGGTACCGTCCAGACCCTGCAGATCGTCAGCCCCCTGGCCACCCTGGGTCGCGGCTACAGCATCCTGCTCGACGAACGCGGTCACGCCGTGCGTGCCGCCGCCGAGGTCGCCAATGGGCAGAAGCTCACTGCCCGGCTCGCCGAGGGTGAATTGGCGGTGCGGGTACTGGACAATCACCAGGAACCCACCACTCTGTCTCTGTTGGACTGATCGGTCCAACCCGGACCGATGGTGGCACGCATCTTGAACCCTCGGTCAGGATTTCCCCCTACCGAGGCCCTCCATGCATTCCCTCCTACGCGCGTCCCTGCTCCCCCTCACCACCGCCCTGCTGGCCGGCGCGGCCCAGGCCGCGACCCCGCCCGCCGCGCCGCTGCAACCCAAGGTCATGCTCGTGGCGATGTTCGCCCCCGAGGCCCAGACCTGGATCGATCGCCTCAAGCTCACCCACAAGGTCGCCGTCGACGGGCTGTCCGCCGACTATCCCGATGTGCTCTGCAATGAGGCACGGGTGTGCCTGATGACCACTGGAATGGGGCATGCCAACGCCGCCGCCTCGACCCTGGCGCTGACCCTGTCGCCCAAATTCGACCTCAAGCACACCTACTTCCTGGTCGCCGGTATCGCCGGGATCAGTCCCAAGGAAGGCACCCTGGGCACCACCGCCTGGGCGCGCTACCTGGTCGACTTCGGCATCCAGTGGGAGCTCGATCCCCGTGACGTGCCCAAGGACTGGCCCACTGGTTACCTGGGCATCAATACCCGCGGGCCTGGCGAGAAACCGCCGCTCGACTACAAGACCGAGGTGTTCGAACTCAATGTGCGGCTGAGAGACAAGGCCTATGCCCTGTCCCGCCAGGCCGAGCTGACGGAAAGTACGGAATCCAAGGCCTGGCGCCAGACCTACGACTACGCCCCGGCCAACCAGCCGCCGGTGGTGACCCGTTGCGACACCCTGGCCGGTGATACCTGGTATTCCGGCACCCGCCTCGCCGAACGGGCCGAGGAATGGACCCGCCTGGTCACCGATGGCCAGGGCCGCTACTGCACCACCCAGCAGGAAGACAACGCCACCTACGAAGCGCTGCTACGCGCCAGCCGCCTGGGCAAGGTCGACCTGCAACGGCTGGCGGTGGTCCGCGCCGGCTCCGACTTCGACCGTCCGGCCAAGGGCGCCTCCGAGGTGGCCAATCTGCTCGACTACGCCAAGCAGGGCGGTTTCGCCCCGGCTTTGGAAAATCTCTATCGCACCGGCAATCCGCTGGTGCAGGAGATCGTCGAGCACTGGGACGTCTGGGAAAAGGGCGTGCCGGCGAGCTGAGACTCCGAGCGCTACCGGCGGGGCTGCTCCACGGTCCGCTCGGGTGACTGGGCGGCCGGATCGCTACCCGGCGCGCTTTTCTGTACCACCTCGCTGCGCTGGGGTGAAGGCGTTTCCGGTGACTTGTCGCAACCGGCGAGCAGGGCACCGAGGGTCAGCAGCGCCAGGCTGCTGGCAAGAGTACGAGGCATGGTCTTCTCCCTGGGGTTTGAATAGGGACCCCGGGATTTCCCCGGGCGTTCCCGCCCAGGTCACCGCCAAGCCGCCGGTCGGCCCTGGCGATCTTCCAGGTGGATGGCGCAGTCGTACCTGCAGGACCGGCTTCTCCGGTCACCTATCAGGAATCCGCCATGCCCAGACCTGCCCTTTCCCGCCTCGCCCTGGCCACCCTGCTGAGTGCCCTGCCCCTGGCACCCGTCGCCCTGGCCGCCGAATCCGGCGCCAAACTGGAAAAGGTCGCCAGCTTCGATCACCAGGTCACCGGCGTGACCGTCAGCGAGAGCGGACGGATCTTCGTCAACTTCCCGCGCTGGACCGAAGACAGCGAGGTCTCGGTGGCCGAACTCAGGCCCGACGGCAGCCTGGTGCCCTATCCGGACCCGGCCTGGAACGGCTGGCGCAATGCCAAGCGCGACGAGCTGACCCCGGGCAATCACTGGGTCTGCGTGCAATCCGTGGTGGCCGACGGTCGTGGCAGTCTCTGGGTGATCGACCCGGGCGCTCCGGCCCAGGCGCTGGTGGTGCCCGGCGCACCCAAGCTGGTCAAGATCGACCTGGCCAGCAACCAGGTGAGCAAGGTCTACGCCCTGGACGAGAGCGTGGCACCCCAGGGCAGCTACCTCAATGACGTCAGATTCAGCCCGGATGGCCGCCACGCCTATATCACCGACTCCGGTGCCCGCGGCGCCCTGGTGGTGCTGGATCTGGAGAGCGGCAAGGCCCGCCGCGCCCTGGATGGCGATCCGAGCACCCAGGCCGAGAAGGGCGTCAAGGTCAAGGCCGATGGCGAGCCGCTGGTGCGTCCGGATGGCCGTGGCGTGGAATTCTCCGCCGACGGTATCGCCCTCTCCCCGGCCGGCGACTACCTCTACTGGCAGGCGGTCAAGGGCAATACCCTCTACCGCATTCCTACCGCGGCGTTGCAGGGCGACGAACTCGGCAGCCTGCCGGCCAAGGTGGAAAAGGTCGGCGAGAACGGTCCGGCCGATGGCCTGCTGATGGACCCGCAAGGGCGCCTCTATGTCAGCGCGGTGGAAGAGCATGCGGTGAAGATCCGCGAGAACGGCCAGCTCACCACCCTGGTGCAGGACAAGAAACTGGTCTGGCCGGACACCTTCGGCCGTGGTCCGGATGGCACCGTCTATGTCACGGATTCGCGTATCCCCGAGATGAGCTTCTTCGATCCCAAGCAGAAGCCGGCGCTGGAAACCGTGCTCTACAAGATCGTCCCCAACTGACCAAGGGGGCCTGGGGCACCTTGCCCCGGGGCCCTCGCCTGCTCCAGCATGGGCGTTTTCGCCACCGGATGCGCCCATGCCCCGCCTGTTCGCCCTGCTCTGCTGCCTGCTGCTGACCCTGCCCGCCCATGCGGGCACCTACCTGCAACGCCTGCTGGACAAGCCCGTGCCGGGCGGCGTCGCCGTGGTCCCCATTCCGGGTGACGCCGCGCCGCGGGTGCGCTACCAGGGCAAGCCGGTGCTGGTGGTCAAGGATGGCAACGGCTGGGTGGCCATCGTCGGCATCCCCCTGGGCACCGCCGCGGGTCGCCAGCCGCTGGAGGTCGCCGGCGCCGCGCCCCAGGCCTTCACGGTCGGCAGCCGGCACTACGCCGAGCAGCGCATCACCCTGAAGAACCAGCGCCAGGTCACGCCCAACCCGGAGGACCTCAAGCGCTTCGAGCGCGAACTGGCCGAACAGCAGGCCGCCTACCGGCTGTTCTCGCCGAACCAGCCCAGCAACCTGCTGCTGGACAAGCCGGTGGAGGGTCCGCTCTCCAGCCCCTTCGGCCTGCGCCGCTTCTTCAACGGCCAGGAACGCAACCCGCATTCAGGGCTGGACTTCGCCGTGCCCGCCGGCACGCCGGTCAAGGCCCCGGCCGCTGGCAAGGTGGTACTGGTGGGTGACTACTTCTTCAATGGCAAGACGGTGTTCGTCGATCACGGCCAGGGCCTGATCAGCATGTTCTGCCACCTCTCGCGCATCGATGTCCAGATCGGCCAGGAGGTCCCGCGCGGCGGCGTGGTCGGCCGCGTCGGCAGCACCGGCCGCGCCACGGGTCCGCATCTGCACTGGAACGTCAGTCTCAATGACGTGCGGGTCGACCCGAGCATCTTCATCGGCGCCTTCAAGCCCTGACCGGCAGCAAACAATTGGTTGCAGTCGGGGGCATTGCCAGGCGTCCGGCGCTGGCTTAAAAGGGACGCCCTCCTCTGGCCCGACCTGGAACCGCCGCCATGACCCCAAGACCTCGCTTCGGCAGCGCCCTCGGCAGCATCCTGCTGGTCACCGCGGCCTGCTACCTGCTGGTAGGCTTCTCCCAGGGCTTCGTGCTGTCGGCCTGGTCCTGGCGCACCTGGGTGGTGTTCGCCGTCATGGTGACGATCTATCCGGTCGGCCTGTTCGCCGGCTGGTGGAAGAAGCGCGAGCCGGTGGAGCGCTAGGCCGCTCGCAGGCAAGACGGATCGCCGGCCACAACCGGATTCCGGGCTGTGCGAGCTGGTCAGCCCTGCGCCACTCAGCGCACGGGATCGAGGCGATACAGGCCGCCGATGGGGCACTCCATCCGGCTGCCCCGGGCATCGGTGGACACCAGGAAGTCGCCCGGACGCAGGCCGGCGGCGCGCGAGCGATAGCCGAGGCGATTGCCGGCGGCCAGGTTGCGACAGGGCACGGCGAAGTCCACCAGGTAAGCGCGGCCCAATCCCGTCCCCAGCGCCAGGTGCCGGGTATCCAGGTAGTGCCAGCCGGAGAGGTCGAAGCCCAGTATGGTGTCCATGGCCGCACCCTGCCGATAGCCGAGTTCGGCCAGGCGATCGTCCAGGGTCGGCGGTCCGAAGGGACGTCCGGCGCAACCGGCGAGCAGCAGCACGGCGACGAGGGTAAAAAAGGCAGGGAGGACGCGCATGGAAATTTTCCTGGAAGGGCTGAACCTTGGACCGACCCCGGGCGCCGAATACGGCAAGCGGGGCGCAGCTTTGCTAACGTGGCGTCCGTAGTATCCCGTCAAGAGACCCCCTATGCCCACGGCCCTGACCCGACTGATCGACGACCTCGAAAAACACCCGCAACTGCTCACCCTGGTCGCCTGCCTCGGCCTGTTGCTGGCGGCCTGGGTGCTCAACTGGATCGTCAAGCGCATCCTGGTGCGCGGCTTCTATCGCCTGCTGCGCAGCACCTCCTTCGGCCAGGATCACGAACTCAATCACCATCGCGTCATCGGTAGGCTGGCCAATATCGTCCCGGCCCTGGTGCTGTCGATCGGCATCGAACTGGTGCCCGGGCGTCCCGAGGCCCTGGTCACCGTGGTGCAGAACGTCTGCAGCGCCTTCATCGTGCTGACCATCGCCCTGGCCCTGGGCAGCGCCCTGAACGTGGTCAACGTGCTCTATTCGCGCCGGCCCTCGGCGCGGCTCAAGCCGATCAAGGGCTATGTCCAGGTCAGCAAGATCGTCATCTACGCCATCGCGGTCATCCTGATGATCGCCACCCTGATCGATCGCTCGCCGCTGATCCTGCTCTCCGGCCTCGGCGCCATGGCCGCGGTGCTGCTGCTGATCTTCCAGGACACCCTGCTCTCCCTGGTGGCCAGCGTGCAGATCTCCAGCAACGACATCATCCGCGTCGGCGACTGGATCGAGATGCCCCAGCTCAACGCCGATGGCGACGTCATCGACATCGCCCTGCACACGGTCAAGGTGCAGAACTTCGACAAGACCATCACCACCATCCCCACCAAGAGATTCATCACCGACTCCTTCCGCAACTACCGCGGCATGCAGGAAGCCGGTGGCCGCCGGATCAAGCGCGCGCTCAACATCGACCAGAACAGCGTGCACTTCCTCAGCGACGCCGAGCGCGAGCACCTGCACCGCTTCAACCTGCTGGACGACTACCTCACCGCCAAGGAGCAGGAACTGGCGGACTGGAATCGCAAGCTGGAAAAGCGCGGCCAGGAGCCGGTCAACACCCGCCGGGTCACCAACCTGGGGACCTTTCGCGCCTATGTCGAACGCTACCTGCGCGCCCATCCCGGGGTGCATCAAGGCATGACCCTGCTGGTCCGCCAGATGCCGCTCTCCGGCGAGGGTCTGCCGGTGGAGATCTACTGCTTCACCAACACCACGGTGTGGGCGCAATATGAGGGCATCCAGGGGGACATCTTCGATCACCTGCTCTCCATCCTCCCGGAATTCGGCCTTCATGTGTTCCAGCACCCGAGCGGACGCGACTTCCGCGGGCGGCTGGAACCGCGCGAGGCCATGACCTCCCTCGGCGAACCGGGCACCCCGGCGCCCTGATCGCCCGCCCCGGCCTAAGGAAAGACCATGATCGTCGTCCACCACCTGAACAACTCCCGCTCCCAGCGGGTGCTCTGGCTGCTCGAAGAACTCGGCATCGAGTATCGGGTGCAACGCTACGAGCGAGCGGCGGGCGGCCTGTTCGCCCCGCCGGAGTTGCGCAAGGTGCATCCGCTGGGCAAGTCGCCGGTGATCGTCGACGGTGAGCTGACCCTGGCCGAATCCGGCGCCATCGTCGACTACCTGGCACGGCGCTACGGGCCGCAACTGCTGCCCGCCCAGGACAGTCCGGAGTTCGTGCGCTACACCTACTGGCTGCACTACGCCGAAGGCTCGGCCATGACGCCGCTGCTGCTCAAGCTGGTGTTCGACCGCATCGCCACCTCGCCCATGCCCTTCTTCGCCAGGCCCATCGCCAAGGGCATCGCCGCCAAGGCCACCGCGAGCTTCATCCAGCCGCAACTGGACCTGCACCTGGACTACCTGGAAAGCCAGCTGGGCGCCAGCGGCTGGTTCGTCGGCGACCGCTTCACCGCGGCCGACATCCAGCTCAGCTTCCCGCTGGAAGCCGCCGCCAGCCGCGCCGGCCTGGACAACGGCAAGCGCCCCAAGCTGGTGGACTTCCTCAAGCGCATCCATGCCCGTCCGGCCTACCAGCGCGCGCTGGAACAGGGTGGGCCCTACGTCTACGCCTGAAGCTGGGCCTGTTGGGCTTCGCTAAACGCTCAACCCAACCTAGGGTCCTGCGCCTCCTCTCCCTCGGGGAAAGGCTGGGGCGAGGGGAAACTCCAGCCCCGTAGCGTGGAAAACCGCGCCAGCGTTTTCCACTGACGGCCCGGTGCCTTAGCCGCGTGGACAAGGCTGCGCCGTTGTCCACCCTTGTATCTCGACGACAGCCTCCTCAGGGGGCATAGTCCCCGACTGATCATCGGGGGAGGATGGCAGGCCGTGTCCACCCTTAAGCCTTTGAGCTTGCAACGTAGATAGGCTGCCTCCTCCACACCCATCCCCGAGTCCGAACGGTATCTAGAGCCTCCAGAGCTCGTATTGCACAAGGTTGGACGGGATGACGTGATCGTGTCGCATCTGAAGGAGGAGACATCATGGCCGTAATCGGTGTTGATATCGCCAAGCGCAGCTTCGATCTGGCGGTCCTGCAATCCAATGGCAAGCACCGGACCAAGGGCAGGCTGAGCAACGATCCGTCAGGCTTCGCGGTCTTTGCCGACTGGCTGCAACAGCATGCCGAGCCAGGCGCTTGGATCGTGATGGAGGCCACGGGCACCTATCACGAAGCGCTCGCCGAGCATTTCCATGCGCTGGGCTACCGAATCGCCGTGCTCAATCCGGCACAGATCGCTCGCTATGCGCAAAGCCAGTTGCAGCGCAGCAAGACGGACAAACTCGACGCCAAGCTGATCGCCACCTATGGCCAGCGGCATGAAGACAGCCTGCGGGCCTGGCACCCCGAGCCTGTGTCCATCCGCACGCTTCGCGCGCTGACCCGGCGCCTGGAGGATCTCCAATCGCTACGGCAGATGGA